>CAJZEA010000106.1:0-6063 GCA_915066515.1 uncultured Neisseria sp.
GAGTTGGAGGGGATGTCCAACTTTTGGGGGGCAGTTCAGTTTTCAGACGACCTTTTCTTTTTCGTCGGCGTTATTGCGTTTGCTCGGCTTTTTGTTTTTCCGCTTCTTCGATTTTGCGGTCGTTTTCGTAATCCGAATGGAAGAGCCTGTCGAAACGGATGGTGTATTTCAACTCGCCGCCGTATGAACGGCTGCCGACGCGGGCAACGGCTTGGATGGCGCGGGTGAGCTGGTACACGAGCTTGACCGACTGTTCGGCACTGGAAAGACCGTATTCGTAACCTGCGTAGAGGTTGTTGGTGAACTGCTTGCCG
The DNA here is from genome assembly GCA_915066515.1 of uncultured Neisseria sp. Lineage (GTDB taxonomy): Bacteria > Pseudomonadota > Gammaproteobacteria > Burkholderiales > Neisseriaceae > Neisseria. The sequence continues at coordinate 315 of CAJZEA010000106.1, forward strand.
ACGGTCAGCACTTGTTCGGCGGGGTTGAGTTCGCCGGTTTGGGCGTTGCGGCTGCGTTGGCTGGTGATGCCCAAATCGTCCACCAGTCCGAGCCTGTCGTTGACTTGTCCGGCAAGGAGCGCGCCTGCAGCTGCGGAAAGGGCGGCATTGTCGCCGTCGCTGCCGCTGCTGGCACGGTTGAGGATGAGCCAGGAGAGCTTGTCTTTTTCGCTCATCGCCTCTTTGGCAACGAGGGTCACGCGCGGATTGGCGAGGCTGCCGAGGACTTCGACGCCCGCACCGACGGGGGAAAGGCGGCGTTCGGCGCGGATGTTCAGGTTGGGATTGTTGAGCGGGCCGACGAAAGAAACCGTACCTTTGGTGATGTCGAGGTCTTGACCGTAGGCTTTGTAGCGGCCTTTGACGACTTTCACCGTACCGACGCCTTGGATGGCTTCGCCCGGGCGGGAAGTGATGGTCAGCTTGCCGCCTATGGTGATGTCTGCGCCATAACCGACGAAACGGATGTTGTCGTTGAGGTTGAGCGTCAGGTTGAGGCTGATAGGCGTTACGGCGGCGGTTTGTTTTTTCTCTTCGCCCAACACGACGACATCGTCGTCCAACGAGGGCATGGAGGATTTTTGCGAACCGAACATACCGTAGTCGCTGCCCAATGTACCGTTGAGGATGAAGCCTCTGGCTTGGTTGTATTGCACTTTCGCGCTGCCGGAGAGGCGCAGGCGGCGGTTCGGACGGGAGAGGGTGTCGTATTTGTCGAAAACGACATCTACGTCAACATCCGGATCGGCGTTGGCAAGGTTGACGGAGCCTTTCAGCTCGAGCGTACCGCCTTTGTGGAACTTGAGGCTGTCGATAATCCAGCGTTGTCCCTGCAAATGGGAACGTAAAACGCCGTTGTCGAGGATGAGGCCTTGGGTTTGGTTGCGGTAGTAGAGGTTTTCGCCGTTGAGCGTACCGGAAAGCTGGGGATCGCTGACGCGTCCGCCAAGACTGACGGCGGCATTCAGACGACCTTTGACGGTTTGTCCGACGGGCAGGAAGTTGCGGAAGACTTCGAGGTCGGCGACGTTGAGGTTGAGTTTGCCGCTCAAAGGCGCAGTGTCCATGCTGGCGCCCTGTCCGATGTTGACCGTACCTTCGGCTGTGCCGTAGTTGCTGGTGCCGTTCAAGGTGGCGGCGATGGTGGGCGAACCGACGCGCCCGCCTATGGTGGCGGCGGCGTTCAGACGACCTGTAATGCCTTGCGCGGTAGCGGGCAGGAAGGTTTTGATTGCGCCCAAGTCGGGGACGTTGAGGTTGATTTTGCCGCTGACCGGCGCGTTGGCGATTTTGTTGCCGAACTGCTGGCTGATGCCCAAATCGGCGTTGACGCTGCCGAAGCGGGTATTGCCTTCAAGCGTGCTGTCGATGCGGCCGTTTTGGAAACGGGTGCGCAGGGCGAGCGCGCTCAAACCTAAGGGCATTTGTTTTTTCGGGTCTTTGTTCGGCAGGATGATGTCGCCGCTTTGGCGGTTGATGTTGAGGTAGCCGCGGGCATTTTGGCTGTACGCCAAATCCCAATCGCCGCCGAGTACCAAGTTGTGTTCGACGGGGATTTTGACGAAGTTTTGCAGCTCGGTGATGTGCAGGCTTTGCGCACTGCCTTTGCTGGTGATGCCGGTCTTTTTGTCCCAAACGAAGTTTTGCAGGTTGAGGCTGCCGCCCATCACGCTCCAGCGCGCCGCGCTCATGGAAACGCGCTCCGCGCCTGCTTCGAGGTTCATGCGGTTTTGCAGTTTGAGGTTGAACGCGCCGCCGATGTCGAGCGTGTCCACGCTGCCTTTCCACTGATTGAAGTCTTTGTTCAGACCGCCCGCCGCGTTGACTTCGAGTTTGTAAGGCTTGCCGTCCAACGCCATGCTGCTGCTGCCGTGTATGCGGTGTTGCGCACCCGTGCCGTTGAGGGACAGGTCGACCGCATCGATGACGGTCGCGCCGCCGGAAAGGGCGATGTGGCTGCCTTTGATGTCGGCGGCAAGCGGACGGTTGATGTCGGGCGTGCCTTTGAGTTTGAAGTCAAGCATGCGGATGTTGACGGCTTCGCCGACACGCAGCGCGCGCGCTTCGCCGGAGAGATCGGCTTCGTAGGTTTTCAGCCCGCCCTTGAGGTCGCCTGAAATGTAGCCGCGCGTATTGAGCAGCCCGCCCAGTCCGAAACCGAAACGGGAAAGGTCGGGGGCGGTGATGTCGATGTTGAGACGGTCGCCTTTTTTGCCGAAGCTGCCGTTGGTTTTGACGATATTGTTGCCCAAACGCAGGTCGGTCAGCGCGCGCGGGAGGTGTCCGGATTCGTAAACGACGTCGGCTTTGCCGCTGAGGGGGACGTTGTTTAACGTACTCGGTGCAAACTGCATTTTGCCGGCGAATTTTTCTTTCGCCAGTTCGCCTGAAAGATTGATGGTACCGTTGACGCTGCCGGCGGGCAGTTTTGAGTCTAGGCGGGACGGATTGAACGCCTTGCTGGAAACATCGAGCTTGAGCAGGCGGTCTTTGAAGAGTTCGAGCGAACCTTGCGCCGTCAGTTCGCCGCCGTTTTGCGGTGCGACGCGGACGCGGTCGAGTTTGAGGGTGCGTTGACCGTGTTGTCTGTCGGTAACGAAGGACAGCAGGCCGGAGAGTTGCGCGCTGCCGCTTTCAAGATTCCAGTCGATAGCGGGCGAGGCGGTTTCGCCTTTGACGCCGATAAATCCGTTCCACTGACCGGCAACATTGGTGCGGACGAGGTCGTCTGAAACCAGGTTGTTCACATTAATCTTGAGCGCCAGCGCGTTTTTCACCGTATCGACCGTACCGGCGACATTGAACGAACCTTCCTCCAACAGCCCGATTTCAGACTCTTGGACGGTTACCACGCCGTTGTCGTTGATGGTGAAGTCCGCCAGAATGTTGCGCACCGGAATGGATTTTGCATCGGCAAAACCCGCCGCCTTGTTTTCCAAGTCGAGCGAGCCATCCAGCGCGATACCGTGCGTAAACGAAGGCACGACGGTCGCGTCAAACGTCAGGTTTGCCTTAGGTAGCGACGGCAGGAACGCGGTCGGGTTGATGTTGAAACCCTTGACCAGTACCTCGCCGATCATCTTGTCCAACGAAGCGGCAAACGGGTGCACCGTAGATTTTGCCGACAAATGCACATCGTCGCCGTCCAGCAGGATTTCAGTCTGCACGTCCTGCAAGCTGCCCCACAGACGCGCCTTACCCTCTATCGTCTCGCCTTCCAGCTCGCCCTTCGTCTGAATCGTCGTATTGAGCGCAAACGGCTTCTCCAGCCCGACCACCGCCGAACCCGTCGAATTGCTCCACGGCGTATCGAGGGTTTTCAAATCCAAGCGGTGTTCTTTCTGATCATAATGGTATGCCGCATTCAGATGGTCGAGATAGGCCGTCTGCTTATCAAAATTTTTGCCTACGCTGAGCCTGCCCGTCTCAAAACGGTCGATAAACACCAGTACAGGCAAATCAATGCTCTCAGGCAGCCCTTTGGACGGCTTTTTCTCTTTCGGCGGCGTCGGCTTCGGCACGACCGCAATATCGCCCGCCACAATTTCAGTAATGTGCAGGCTGCGCTGAAACAGCTCGGACGGCTTCCAATCAAAACGGAACGCACTGATTTTCACATCCGCCCCATCCGTTTCAATCATCCACTTATCGCCGTGAAAACCCTTAACCAGCGTACCTTCCAGCGTTTCCGAAGCAATCTTCACGCCAAACCAGGACGGAATCTTGTACAAACCGAAACGCAAACCCGATTCCGTCCCCACCAGCCAAGCAATAAAGCCCGCCAACGCGCACACCAGCACACCCAACGTCAGCAACAGACCCCGCAACCAGCGTCTCTTGCGCTTGGGCGGGGTGGATTGTGTTTCAGACGACGTAGGCACACTGTTTAGCGTTTCTTGGGTTTCTTGGACTGCTGTTTCGGACATCTTGGCTTTCTTGTATGGCTTAACGGCTTCTCAGGACTCCGCCGCACCCGACGGAATCAGCTTTTCAGACGACCCCATATCAGGACAGGTCGTCTGAAAAAGGATAATCATATCCCATTGCAGCGAATTGTGCTTGGGAAAGACAGCATTTCAGGTTTCAGACGACCCCATATGCCCGAACGTCATGCCCGAAGCGGTAAAAATGTCAACAAATGCAAAAAGGTCGTCTGAAAAGACAGCGGGAGTTTAGACCCGCATTTTCAGACGACCTCTGCGTATTTCAGCAACCCAACGCAAATCAATGAAAAGAAACGCGGCGGGTTGCCTCAAGCTGCGGCTTACCTGCCCGACAATACCGCCGCACCTGCTTTTGCGACGCTTTCGTCTTCATCGACCGAGCCGCCGCTCACGCCGACGCTGCCGACGATAACGCCGTTTTTATCCACCAGCAGCACACCGCCGGGAAAAATCACCAAACCGTCGTTGGTCACCTCAATACCGTAAAGCTCGCCGCCCGGCTGCGAAGCCTTGCCCAGATCGCGGGTGGACATATTGAAATAGCGTGCCGTTTTCGCCTTTTTCTGCGCAATATCAATGCTGCCGATAAACGCATCGTCCATACGCGCAAACGCCTTCAAATTACCGCCCGCGTCCATGACCGCGATATTCATCGGCACCTTAATCTCATGCGCTTTTTTCATCGAAGCCTGCACCACCGCCTGCGCCTGCGCCGTTGTCAAATCTCCGGGCAGCGTTTTGGTCAGTTTGGCAGAAAAAACCGGCGCGCTGAATGCCAAAGCGCACAACAATGCAACTGATTTCGAGCCACGCATAATCTGTCTCCTTGGTTTGTGAAAGAAGGGAACTGCCATTTAGATTTTATGCCCGTTACAGGCGCAGGGAAAGCATGGCGGAAGAAAATAGCCCAGTATCGCCGGCTTCATAACAAGAAGGCCGTCTGAAACGATATTTCAGACGGCCTTTCCGTTGATACGGCGCAGGGCCGGTTATTTCGCGGGTTGTGTTTTTTGCTCTTCGCGTACTTTGTCGATTAAGAGATCGACGGTCTGCATACCGGACTGCCAGTCGGCGAATTTAACCGCGTATTTGCCGCCCACAATAACCGCAGGGGTGCTGGTGATTTGGTAGGTGTTGGTCAGTTTTTCCATTTGGTCGGCGCGGGCTTGGCTTTCGGACGATTCGTAGGCCGCCAATACTTTTTTACCGTCAAAGGCGGTTTGTTCGTTCAGCCATTTCTTCACGGTATCGGCATCGGCCAGATTGATTTTCTGATTGATGTAGGCATTGAAAATCAGGCTGTCGGCCTTGGCTTTTTCACCGGCTATGTCCACGGCTGCGGCCAAGCGCGCCAGCGGTTTCATTTCGGCATTCCAAACGACGTGTTCGCCGCGCAGATAGGTATCGTCTTTAAACGTTTTGACGTGTTCGGTCAGCACCGGCTCCAGATGCTGGCAGTGCGGGCAGAAATAGCCGAAAAATTCCAATACTTCGATTTTACCCGCCTGATTCTGCGGAATCGATACCGGCAGGACGGTATAGTTTTGGCCTTCAACCAAACTGGTTACCGCTGCGGGAACCGGCGCGCTGGAGGTGCTTTGCTGCGCACCGTCGGCGGGAACGCTGGTTTCAGTTTTGCCGCCGCAGGCAGCCAAAGCGAACAGGGTGAGGGCGGCGAGGGAGATTTTTTTCAGGTTCATGGTTTTTCTTTCAAATGAGATAGTTCGGCATTTTATTGTATTTTTGCGGTTTGATGAACCGGTGGC
>CAJZEA010000107.1:0-5943 GCA_915066515.1 uncultured Neisseria sp.
AACTGCACCTTGTGAGTTGGAGGGGATGTCCAACTTTTGGGGGGCAGTTCAAACCGAATACAGTTTTCAGACGACCTTAATCTCAAAAAGCTTTATTTATGACCATATTCAGCAATATATTGGGCAATTGCAGCTTCAGGGTTAGCAGCGTTAATAAGTTGAGGTAATTCTACATAACCGTGTTTAACCAGATTTTTTTCACGCAAAGTATTACCGAACATGCCAAACGCAAGAAAAACACTGAAACCAAGAAGACTGTTGATTGCCCTCAACAATTCATTCTGACCAGCTAATAAACTTAACACAACAAACGTGCCAAGAATTCTAATTCCCAAACCCCACATTTGTTTCACACAAGCCCACATAGCCCAAAAGAAAAATGCAGGCCAAGACCAGCCTTGTTTGACCGCCTCGTACTGGTTCATAGGATCTTTAAAAATCTTGTAAAGTCTCATTAAACACCTTGCCTTTATGCCTTAAAACGTTAGCGTCATGATTCTATCAGAATACATTAACAAGTTGAGTCATTACAAGATAAAAGGTCGTCTGAAAACCAAATGCAGTTTCAGACGACCTTTCATTTACTTACACAATCCCAACCTTATCACTCAGCCCAGTTTTTCTTCTTACTGGTTTTGCCTATACCCGGATTGAAACTGTTGGTCGGGTCGAGTTTGCGGTAGAACTGTTTGAGCGCGGGTTTCGCTTCGTATAAATGACCGACGTTGTGCTCGGCGGGATATTGCGCGCCGCGTTGGTCTAAGAGATGGAGCATTTCGTGTTCCAATGCCATGCAGTCGTTGCCTTTTTTGATGATGTAATCCTGATGGAAAACGTGGCACATGAAATGTCCGTAGTAGAGTTTGTGGATGATTTTATTGTCGATTTCCGACGGCAGTTTTTCAAACCAGTCGCGGTCGTCGCGGCGCAGGGCGATGTCCAGCGCGACCAAATCTTCCACCTCGTCGTCATGCACGGTGCGGTAGCGGATGGCGGCTGAGGCGACGGCAAAGCGGTGCAGCATGGCGGCTTGGGTTTCTTCGGCGTTGCATTCGAAAAACGCGCCGCTGTGGTGGGCAAAATACTCTTTCAAAAACGCGCGCGCTTCATCGACGCCTTTTCCGCCCATTTTCAGAATCAGATGGTGTTCGTATTTGTCGCGGTAATCGCGCATGGATTTGGGCAGGTGGTCGGGCAGATATTTGCTGACGAACTGCATGACCTTGTCGGAAAAATGTTTGGGCAGAAAGCTGACTTTTTTGCCGAATCGGTCAACTTTGGCTTTGAAATCAAATAATTTCGGCAGTTGGTGCGTGCCGAATTTTTTGATGACGTAGAACGTGTCTTTGCCGTACACATCGGCAATATCGAAAGCATGACGGTGGATGTATTCTCCAGAAACAGGTAGGCTTTCAAATTCGCCCAAGGCGGTGCGGCGGATGTCGGTCAGTTCGTTGATGTCGTTGGTGCCGATGTAGAACACGGCGGTTTGCTTCTCTTGCGGGAAAGTGTCCAAGCGGACGGCGAATACCATCAGTTTGCCCGCGCAACCGGACGCTTCGTAATGGCGCGCGGGGTCAGCATTGAAACGCGCGGCGGTCGGCTCGTCCACTTGGCGCACATGGTCGCAATAGGCGTGGTCGTGTCCTTTGCCTGCGTCTTGCGTGATGTCTTTTCTTTGATAGTGATGGCCTTGAAGATTAGTCAGGATTTCTTCGGGCGTGTCGCCCAAGTCTATGCCCAAATGGTTGACCAACTCCAGTTTGCCCTCTTCGTTGATTTGGGCAAACAGCGCCATTTCTGTGTAGGCCGGGCCGCGCTGCACCAATGCGCCGCCGGAGTTGTTGCACACGCCGCCCAAGACGGACGCGCCGATGCAGGATGAACCGATGACCGAATGCGGTTCGCGCCCCAAAGGTTTCAGCAGTAATTCGAGCTGGTTCAGGGTCGAGCCGGGCAGGCAGACGACTTGTTCGTTGTTGTTGATGGTTTGGATGATGTTCATCCGCATGGTGTTCACAATCACGATGTCGCGGTCGTAATCGTTGCCGTCGGGGGTCGAGCCGCCTGTCAAACCGGTATTCGCCGCCTGTGTAATCACAATCACGTCCGCTTCAACGCAGGCCTGCAAAATTTTCCACATTTCCAGAATGGTTCCGGGGCGCACCACCGCCAACGCCCTACCCTCGCCGAAACGGTAGCCTTGGCGGTATTGTTCGGTTTTCGCGGGGTCGGTGATGATGTATTTTTCGCCGACGGTTTGGGTCAGGCTGCTGATTAATTGCGAGGCGGTCATGATGCGCTCCTTAGGGCTGGTTTTATTGGATTAAAATAGTGATTGTAGTAACGCGACACGGCAAAGTAAAGGTCGTCTGAATACGGTCCGGAAAGGAATAATGCAAACCATCCACATCATCCGTCCACACACCCTACCCCTGAATTGCCCATTTTCCCCGCTATACACAATTTCTTTGCCGAACGGTGTGAACAGCCTGTGAATAAGTTCTATTACCTTTTGATAATCAAACAAAAAAATACAATGCTTAAAAAATAGGCAGTTTGTCGGTTTAGTCACATACCGTGTTTGCCTTTGTGTGTGCAGTCTGTGGAAAAGTCAGCTAACTTATTCTATTCTCAACCAAAATATTCAATGATTAAAAATTAGGCAATACGGCGTATAATCCGATTGATCAAACACACCCACTCAAAAATCCCGATTTTCAAAAAAGGAAAAGGAATGCACACCCTTTCGGAACAAGTCCGCTTAAATGAGGCGCGCAAAAAGTTGGCAAAAAGCAGGCGTTGGGCGACGGGCTTGCTGCTTGCGGCGTGTGGGCTGTTTGCAGCCTCCGCCGTTTATGTGCGCCAATATCCTTGGTTGGGATTTGTCAAAGCATTTGCCGAAGCGGCAATGGTGGGTGCGCTGGCGGACTGGTTTGCCGTAACCGCGCTTTTCAGACGACCTCTCGGGCTGCCGATTCCCCATACCGCGATTTTGCCGCGTAATCAGGCGCGTATCGGCGATGAATTGGGGCGTTTTATCGAACACAATTTTTTGCAGGGCAAACCCATCGCCATGCGTATTTATCAAGCGCAGCCCAGCGATAAATTATTGAAATGGCTGGACGGCGAAGACGTGAAATCGCACTGGCTGCCGTGGCTTTCCAAGCAGATTCCGACCCTGCTTGCCATCGCCAAACCGGAACAGACGGCGCGTTTTACAGCGATGCTGCTGGAAGAACGTTACAGCGGCGGACAAATCGGCAACGCGCTTGCCGACGGTTTGCGGCTACTGAAAGCGCAAGGGATGCACGAAAAAGCGTTTGAAAGCCTGCTCCGTCAGATTCGGCGTTGGCTGAAAACGCCGGAAACCCGTGAAATGTTGGAGCAGAACCTGCGCGAATGGGCAGCAAAAATCGAAGGCGGCAATCCCGGAACTTGGGACAGGCTTAAAGCGGCGGTGAAATCGACCTTGGTGGAGAAAGTCGATGATTGGGCGGCAGAAAAAGCGTTGGCATGGATAGACGGCTATTTGGCGACTGCGGACAAGCAGGATAACGCGCTGCGCCGTCAATTCTTGGTGCAATACGACGAACTGACCGAACGCCTGACCACATCGCGCCTGTGGCACCGCCATCTGGACAAATTCAAAAAACAGCTCGCGCAATCGCCCGCCCTGCAACGTCAAATCATGACCTTATGGCGCGGCATTCTGGACTGGGCGCGGGAAAATGTGGAAAAACAAGACTCTTTGTGCCAAGCGCAACTGGAAAAGCTGCTGAACCATATGCGTTCGCAAGCTCAGGCATACCCGCAATTTATGCGTCGGGCGGATGTACGGATCTCGCTTTTGGTTCGGGATTTTGTGATGCGTTATAAAGATAAGGCCGCTTTGTTCGTCGCGGACAAAGTCAAAGGCTGGGACAGCCGCCTGATGGTGGAAAAACTGGAATTGAGCGTGGGCAAGGATTTGCAATATATCCGCATCAACGGCACGCTTGTCGGTGGACTGGTCGGACTGGTGATTTATACGGTATCGCTGTGGCTGGCGGGATAGTATGCAAAGAGGTCGTCTGAAAAGCCCAACGGCGCAAAAAGCAATCGGCATTTTATCCCTACTTTGTCCGTTTATGTCGATTGAGGTCGATTTTTTCAGACGACCCCTTGCCTTTTCCGACTGTAAAATATCAATAACGCCATTTGCCTAATTTGATAAAATTACGGACCGAATTTGTGCCTGCCCGCTAAGGATGGTCTGTAAAACAGGTCGTCTGAAAATTTCCCGGCCGCTTTTGACGGCTTAAATGTGGATTTCGCAGGCGGATATGGACGGCAGCTTCAAGTCCGTTATGCCGTTCAGACGACCCCTATTTAAGATTGATATGTATAAGTTCCTCCCTATTGTCCACGTTTTGTCCAGACTGGGGCTGCTGTTTTCCATGGTGCTCGCAGTACCGACGCTGATGTCGTATTTTTTTCTGGACAACGCGTTTCCGGCGTTTGCCTACACGGCTTTGGCGACGACGCTGACCTCTTGCGCGGTTTGGCTGCTGACCTTCCATTTCCGCCGCGAGCTGCGCCCGCGCGACGGGTTTACGTTGGTTTTAATGTTGTGGCTGGCGTTTGCGCTGGTGGCGGCGATGCCGATTTATATTCACATCCCGGGCATCAGTTTTACCGATGCGTTTTTTGAGGCGATGTCCGGACTGACGACGACGGGCGCGACGGTCATGACGAGCTTGGACACGCTGGCTCCGTCGGTGAATTTTTGGCGGCATATGCTCAACTGGCTGGGCGGCATGGGTATCATCGTGCTGGCGGTAGCGATTCTGCCGATGCTGGGCGTGGGCGGAACGCAGCTCTTCAAGGCTGAAATTCCGGGGATGGACAAGGAAAGCAAGATGGCGCCGCGTATTTCGCAGGTGGCAAAAAAGCTTTGGTTCTTCTACACGATGACGACGGCGGCGGCTTTTCTGACGCTGCATTTTGCGGGAATGAGCTGGTTTGACGCGCTTTGCCACGCGATGTCGGCGGTGTCGCTAGGCGGTTTTTCGACACACGATGCCAGCATCGCTTATTTTGATTCGCTGACCGTCGAATGGGCGATCATGTTTTTTACGCTTTGGGGCGGTGTGAATTTCGCTACGCATTTCACGGCGCTGACACGGCGTTCGCTCAAATCTTATTGGCAGGACGAGGAATGCCGCGTACTGCTGGTGCTGCTGGCGGGCAGTATTTTGATGTCGGCGGTGTATCTGTGGCAGAAGGATTTTTATGCAACCTTTGGGGATTCGCTGCGTTTTGTCAGCTTCAACTTTGTCTCCATCGGGCTGGCAAGCGGTTTTTCCAACACGGATTTCGCGCAATGGCCGCTGATCGTGTCGCTGTGGATGTTTTTCCTGTCCAACCTGTTGGCAAGCTCCGGCTCTATGGGCGGCGGTATTAAAAACGTGCGGGCATTGGTCTTGTTCAAATTCAGCCTGCGCGAGATGATGATTCTGCTACACCCGAAAGCGGTGCGTACGGTCAAGGTCAACGGACGCATGATTCCCGACCGCATGGCGCTGACGGTGATGGCGTTTATTTCGATTTATTTCATGACGACGATTGTGTTCAGCTTTTTGCTGATGGCAAGCGGGATGGAATTTATCTCCGCCTTCACCGCCGTCATTGCGTGTATTACCAATGCGGGCCCGGGCTTGGGCGAAGTCGGGCCGGCGGGCAGCTATGCGGTATTGAGCGATGTGCAGAAATGGCTGTGTTCTGCCGTGATGCTGCTGGGCCGCTTGGAGATTTTTACGGTGTTGATTTTGCTGACACCGGCTTATTGGAAAAAATAAAGACAGGTCGTCTGAAAACGGATTTCGGGTTTTCAGACGACCTTTTTGTTATAGTGAATTAACTTTAAACCAGTACGGCGTTGCCTCGCCTTGCCGTACTATC
>CAJZEA010000108.1:0-5907 GCA_915066515.1 uncultured Neisseria sp.
CCGATGACGATGTTGTGACCCATGCTTTCTTTAGGTTGGGTACCGGTGTGTTTCAGGGTAACGGTGAATTCTTTACAAGCTTTGCTGACTTGGATTTCTTTAGTGTTGAACTGCATAGCGTCGTTGGCTTCGACAGTAGTCGCGCAGTTGCCGGCGGCAGGTGCTGCTGCAGAGTTGGCTGAAGCCGCGCCGGAAGCAGGAGCATCGGCAGGAGGTGCGCTTTCTGCAGGTGCAGGTGCGGCTTCGGAAGCAGCAGATGCAGTCGGAGCAGAGGCTTCGGCAGGTTTTGAAGCTTCTTGTGAACAAGCGGACAAGCCGATAACGGCAGCGGAAATCAGAGCCAAATAAGCTTTCATGTGTATCTCCTAATGATAGGTGAGAATATGTTAAGTTCTACAAAATAAAAACTTGCGAATATATATTAATGAACCTAATTTCAGATTTCATATCCGCAAGCGAAAGAAGGATGAAAATGAAGCTATATTCTGCTACAACAAATCGAACAAATCCAAAATTCAACGGCTGTTTTACCTCAGTTTACACAAATAAGAATGGCTACTATTAATGTCGTATTTCTTTAGTATTAGATTTTATCAGTCATACGAAATACTCTTTAACTTTAATTAACAAACAACACAACCATTTCAAACTATCGGCTGTGTTTGCGCACCAACTCCGCCAGCGCGGCAGCCAATTCAGGATGCTTGTCTTCCAATTTTGCCGCCGCCGCATCAAAACTCTCCAATGCTGCCCCGCTCAAATGCAGGCTGTTGACTTTGGGTTGCGCCGGCGGCTTCGGTACGACTTTGACCGCCACATCCCGAATCCCCGCGTTCAATTCCTGAAGCTGCGGCACAAGCGCGGGCAATATCATTTTCAGGCGCGAAGCCGCCATACCGTTTGCCGCCAGCAACACCAGCCTGCCCTCTTCGATGCAGGCGGTTTGAAAGTGCGGGTGCAGGTTTGCCGGCAGAATGCGTTTGACTGCCGCATCCAGCCTGCGCCATTGTTGCGACTGCTGCAACAAACCGGCCAACCGCGCATCCCGCTTGCCCAATTGTTCCAAATTCATATGTTTCAGACGACCTTTTCAAAGTGTACGGTTGTATTATCAAGATTGAAATCCGGTAAAACTGCCTTTATTTCAAACGGCATGACTGCCTTGCCGCGAGGCTTGTGTTAAAATCCCCGTTTCGCCATTATTTTATATCAGGCGCAGGAACTATTTCATGCTGACAAACATTGCTAAGAAAATCTTCGGCAGCCGCAATGACCGGCTGCTCAAACAATACCGTAAATCCGTTGCCAAAATCAACGCACTCGAAGAACAAATGAAAGCCTTGAGCGATGCGGATTTACAGGCTAAAACAGCCGAATTCAAACAACGTCTTGCCAACGGTCAGACTTTGGACGACATTTTGGTCGAAGCCTTCGCCGTCTGCCGCGAAGCGTCCCGCCGCGTACTCGGTATGCGCCACTTCGACGTCCAGCTTATCGGCGGCATGGTGCTGCACGACGGCAAAATCGCCGAAATGCGTACCGGCGAAGGTAAAACCTTGGTCGCCACCCTTGCCGTCTATCTCAACGCCCTGTCCGGCAAAGGCGTGCACGTTGTTACCGTCAACGACTACCTCGCCGCCCGCGACGCAGGCATCATGGAACCGCTCTACAACTTCCTCGGCTTAAACGTCGGCGTCATCGTCGCCGATATGCAGCCGTTTGACCGTCAAAACGCCTATAGCTCCGACATTACCTACGGTACCAACAACGAATTCGGCTTCGACTACCTGCGCGACAACATGGTAACCGACCAATACGACAAAGTTCAGCGCGAATTGAATTTTGCCGTAGTGGACGAAGTGGACTCCATTCTGATTGACGAAGCGCGTACCCCGCTGATTATCTCCGGTCAGGCGGATGACAACATCCAGCTGTACCAAATCATGAACAGCCTTCCCGCACACCTCATCCGTCAAGAAACCGAAGAAGGTGAAGGCGATTACTGGGTCGATGAAAAAGCACACCAAGTCATCTTGAGCGAAGCGGGTCATGAACACGCCGAGCAAATCCTGATTCAAATGGGTTTGCTGCAAGAAAACGACTCCCTCTACTCCGCCGCTAACATCGCCCTGATGCACCACCTCATGGCAGCATTGCGCGCGCACACGTTATTCCACAAAGACCAACACTACGTCATCCAAGACGGTGAAATCGTCATCGTGGACGAATTTACAGGCCGTCTGATGTCCGGCCGCCGCTGGTCCGAAGGTCTGCACCAAGCCGTCGAAGCCAAAGAAGGCGTGGAAATCAAACGCGAAAACCAAACCCTCGCCTCCATTACCTTCCAAAACTACTTCCGCCTGTACACCAAACTCTCCGGCATGACCGGTACCGCCGATACCGAGGCTTTCGAGTTCCAAAGCATCTACAACCTCGAAACCGTCATCATCCCGACCAACCGCCCCGTACAGCGTAAAGACTTCAACGACCAGATTTTCCGTTCTGCCGAAGAAAAATTCGAAGCCGTCGTCAAAGACATCGAAGAATGCCACAAACGCGGGCAACCCGTCCTCGTCGGTACCACCAGCATCGAAAACTCCGAGCTGGTCTCCCGTCTTCTGCAAAAAGCCGGACTGCCGCACAACGTCCTCAACGCCAAAGAACACGAACGCGAAGCCCTGATTGTCGCCCAAGCCGGTAAAGTCGGCGCCATTACCGTCGCCACCAACATGGCGGGCCGCGGTACCGACATCGTCCTTGGCGGCAACCTCAAGCACCAAATCGAAGCCATCCAGTCCAACGAAAACCTGAGCGACGAAGAAAAAACCGCACAAATCGCCGCCCTTGAAAACGGCTGGCAGGCAGAACACGACCAAGTGGTCGCGGCAGGCGGCCTGCACATCATCGGCACCGAACGCCACGAAAGCCGCCGCATCGACAACCAATTGCGCGGACGCGCAGGCCGTCAGGGCGACCCCGGCTCCAGCCGCTTCTACCTCTCGTTTGAAGACCCGCTGCTGCGCCTCTTCGCGCTCGACCGCGCCGCCGCCATCCTTAACCGCCTCGCTCCCGAACGCGGTATCGCCATCGAACATGGTATGCTGACCCGCCAAATCGAAGGCGCGCAACGCAAAGTCGAAGGCCGCAATTTCGATATGCGCAAACAAGTATTGGAATACGACGACGTTGCCAACGACCAACGTAAAGTCATCTACCACCAACGCAACGAAATCCTCAACAGCAAAGACGTCAGCGACCTGACTAAAGGTATCCGCGAAGAAGTCATCAGCGATTTGGTCGATTTGTACATACCGCCCGACAGCATGGAAGAGCAATGGGACATCCCCGCACTCGAAAGCCAGCTTGCCGCCGAATTCCGCCTGCACGAAGACATCCAAGCATGGCTCAAAGCAGACAGCACTTTGGACAATCAGGACATCAAAGAACGTCTGATTAAACGTGTGGAAGAAGAATACGCAGCCAAAGTCGAGCTGGTCGGAAAAAAACCGATGGCAGATTTCGAACGCAACGTCATGCTGCAAGTCATCGACCTGCAATGGCGCGAACACCTTGCCGCCATGGACTACCTGCGCCAAGGCATCCACCTGCGCAGCTATGCACAGAAAAATCCGAAACAGGAATACAAACGCGAAGCCTTCGCCATGTTTGAAAACCTGTGGCGCGGCATCAAGCATCAAACCGCCGCCCTCTTGACCTCCGTCCAAATCGAGCGCAACACCGATGTAGAAGAAATTGCCGAACCCGCACCCGTCGGCATCCAAACCATCCACTCCGAAGCGCCCGACATGGAAGAACTGCTCGGACAATCCCAAACCAATTTGGTTACCGAAGCGTTCGATCCCGACGGAACGGATTTCAGCCCCGAGGCACTTGCCGCCCAAGGCCAAGTCGTCCACCGCAACGACCCCTGCCCTTGCGGAAGCGGCCTGAAATACAAACAATGCCACGGCAAACTGAGCTGATGACAGCTTAAACAAAAGGTCGTCTGAAACCTCGAAAGGTTTTCAGACGACCTTTTTCATCACCCAAGTTACAGAACCGCGCCGCCATAAAAAAATACCATCGTTATTAAATTGTCAGGCGGTCACGATACGGTATAATCCCTAAATCTGCTTCGTACAGCATCATCGAACGCTTATGGACAATACGCAAAACCCTCAAAACCTGCAACGCAATTCATTGCGCCGCAACAGTATCTACCTGCTGCCCAACTCCTTCACCATCGCCGCCCTGTTCTGCGCCTTCTTCGCCATCACCCAATCCATGCACAAGCACTTTGAAATAGCGGCGATCGCAGTATTCCTCTCCATGCTGCTCGACGGCATGGACGGGCGCGTGGCACGGCTGACCAACAGCCAAAGCGCATTCGGCGAACAGCTCGACAGCCTTGCCGACATGGTCAGTTTCGGCGTTGCACCTGCATTGATTATTTACAAATGGCAACTTTCGCAGTTCGGCAAAATCGGTTATTCCGTCGCCTTCATCTACTGCGCCTGCGCCGCCCTGCGCCTCGCCCTCTTCAACACGCTTATCGGCAAAGTCGATAAACGCTGGTTTATCGGCGTCCCCAGCCCGACCGCCGCCGCGTTGATTGTCGGCCTGATTTGGGTCAACCACAGCGTCGAACGCTTCCCCGGCGTACATTGGTGGGCTTTGGGCATCACGCTTTTCGCCGGCATTTCCATGATTGTCCAAATCCCGTTTTGGAGCTTTAAAGAAATCAACATCCGCCGCCAAGTCCCGTTTATGGGCATGGTAATCGCCGTGTTGATCCTCCTCTTAATCACATGGAAGCCCGCCCTCGTCTTATTCCTCTTCTTCTTGGGGTACAGTCTCTCCGGCTACATTATGGCGGCACGGCGTTGGCTGAAAAAACGCCGCAGGAACAAAAAGGTCGTCTGAAAAATGTGGACTTGGGATATTATCCTCGCCCTGCTCGTCGTCGGAAGCGCGGCGGGCTTTATTGCAGGATTGTTCGGCGTAGGCGGCGGCACATTGATTGTCCCCGTCGTCTTGTGGACACTGCAATTACAGGGTATCAGCGGTCACCCCTACGCCCAACATCTCGCCATCGGTACATCCTTCGCCGTAATGGTGTTCACCACCTTCTCCAGCATGTACGCGCAGCACAAAAAAAGCGCCATCGACTGGCAGACTGTCCGCCGTATGACCCCTTCCATGATATTCGGCGTACTGATCGGCGCGGTAACCGCCAAATACATGCCTACCCGCGCCCTGCAAATCTTCTTCATCTCATTCCTAACCCTTGTCGCCCTCAAAACCCTCACCGACTCCAAACCCAAAGCCTCGCGCCACCTGCCCGCCCTGCCCGGCTTAAGCGCAGTCGGCACATTGTTCGGCACAGCTTCAAGCTGGGTCGGCATCGGCGGCGGCTCGCTGTCCGTCCCCTTCCTGATGTATTGCAACTTCCCCGCACACCGCGCCATCGGCACATCCACCGGCCTCGCCTGGCCGATTGCATTTGCAGGCACAATCGGTTATCTCGTTACCGGCTGGAACGTTCCCGACCTGCCCCACGGCTCTGGCGGCTTCCTCTATCTGCCCGCCGTCGCCATCCTCAGCATCGCCACCATGATTTTTGCCCCGCTCGGCGTCAAAACCGCGCACAAACTCCCCGCCCGCCAACTCAAAATCTCCTTCGGTATCATGCTGCTGCTGATTGCCGTCAAAATGGCTTGGAACCTTATGCGTTAATCATGATGGCGAACACCGTATAGCGAAATCACCCCTACCCTTTGACTTCATAGATTTCCTGCAAACCGTTTAATCCTTCCCAAAGCCAAGCCTGACGATTTATTTGTCTATAACGACAAGTATAGTGGATTAAATTTAAATCAGGACAAGGCGACGAAGCCGCAGACAGTA
>CAJZEA010000109.1:0-5805 GCA_915066515.1 uncultured Neisseria sp.
TTATTTTTTTATTTTATTCTTTATCCCTTATTCCACCCTTAACTCATCGGCATCATAGCATCTCTTTCTATGTAAATCTTAAATAAAAAAATTCATTTTTTTTTTGAAAATCAAAACGCTCAATTAAATTCCAGCCTAAATAACTATTATGCCATCAATTAGAAACCTGACAATTGAAACAAATTTCGTTTTTTCAGACGACCTTCCAAACCAAGCCTTTACAGCAAGTTACCCTGCCCTAAAATCTCAAAAACTGTTAGAATACGGGGCTGTTTGAGCATATATTGCTCCCTGTGCAAACCGATGTTGACGTGAAACAAACTTACAGTCGGTTTCATAGCAGTTTTGGTGCCACCATCGGTATAATCGCCGTTGATGTGCTTTCAGCGATACTCACAGGTCGTCTGAAATGTAACAAAGCTACTTTTCTTTTTTCATCCTCATTTGGAGAATATTCATGAGCGCAATCGTTGATATTTTTGCCCGCGAGATTTTGGATTCACGCGGCAACCCCACCGTAGAATGCGATGTATTGCTGGAGTCCGGCGTAATGGGCCGTGCCGCCGTACCGAGCGGTGCGTCTACCGGTCAAAAAGAGGCTTTGGAACTTCGCGACGGCGACAAATCCCGCTACTCGGGCAAAGGCGTATTGAAAGCAGTTGAACACGTCAACAACCAAATTGCCCAAGCCCTGATCGGTATCGATGCCAACGAACAGTCCTACATCGACAAAATTATGATCGAGCTGGACGGCACTGAAAACAAAGGCAATTTGGGTGCGAATGCTACTTTGGCAGTTTCTATGGCTGTTGCCCGCTCGGCTGCCGAAGATTCAGGTCTGCCGCTTTACCGTTACTTGGGCGGTGCCGGTCCTATGGCTCTGCCCGTTCCGATGATGAACGTTATCAATGGCGGTGAACATGCCAATAACAGCCTGAACATTCAAGAATTTATGATTATGCCTGTCGGCGCAAAATCCTTCCGCGAAGCCCTGCGCTGCGGCGCCGAAATTTTCCACGCGCTGAAAAAACTGTGCGACGGTAAAGGCTTCCCAACTACTGTCGGCGATGAAGGCGGTTTCGCACCTAACCTGAACAGCCACAAAGAAGCCCTGCAACTGATGGTTGAAGCAACCGAAGCCGCTGGTTACAAAGCAGGCGATGATGTTTTGTTTGCTTTGGACTGCGCATCCAGCGAGTTTTACAAAGACGGCAAATACCACTTGGAAGCCGAAGGCCGTTCTTACACCAGCGCAGAATTTGCCGAATACCTCGAGGGCTTGGTTAACGAATTCCCGATTATCTCCATCGAAGACGGTATGGATGAAAACGACTGGGAAGGCTGGAAACTCCTTACTGAAAAACTCGGCAACAAAGTACAACTGGTCGGCGACGACTTGTTCGTAACTAATCCGAAAATCCTTGCCGAAGGCATCGAAAAAGGCGTGGCAAACGCATTGCTGGTCAAAGTCAACCAAATCGGTACTTTGAGCGAAACCTTGCAAGCAGTTGACTTGGCAAAACGCAGCCGTTACGCCAGCGTAATGAGCCACCGTTCGGGCGAAACTGAAGACAGCACCATTGCCGACTTGGCAGTCGCTACCAACTGCATGCAGATCAAAACCGGTTCATTGAGCCGCTCCGACCGTATGGCGAAATACAACCAACTGCTGCGCATCGAGGAAGAATTGGCAGAAGCTGCCTACTACCCCGGCAAAGCCGCATTCTATCAACTGGGCAAATAAGAAAAGGTATTGATGTATGAAGTGGGTAACTGTTGTTTTATCCATCGCGCTTGCTTACTGCCAATACAGCCTTTGGTTTGGAAAAGGCAGTATCGGGCATACGGAAGAATTGCAGGAACAACTTTCCGTGCAGGAGGAAAAAAACCAGACGCTCACTTTGCGCAACCAGTTCCTTGCTGCGGAAGTCGATGATTTGGCGAACGGTCAAGAAGCGATTTCTGAAATTGCCCGTGTGGAATTGGGTTACGTCCAAGACGGCGAAACCTATTACCGTTTTATCGAACGCAGCCGTTAATTGCCCTGATGGGAATAAAAGGTCGTCTGAAAAGCGTTATTCCTAAATTTTAGGTATCTATAGACACCTGTTCAGACGTTTCATACAAGCCGGTTTCTGTATACCACAGAAACCGGCTTCTCTAATTTCAAAACAATATCACTCCCATCATTTCCAAAACATATGCAATCATCTATCTGTTATCAATTCATACCCGATTCTGATACAGATATACCATTCTCAACACAACTCAAAAATTCCTCCTAAGCACAAATCTTTCTATTGGGACAAATATAGTGGATTAAAATCTCAATCTGCTCCCATTCTTTTTCTAATATGCGGTTTCCAAACGCTTTTTGCGGTACAATACCGCCCTTAAATTTTCCTTATTTCAAAGCACAAACCGCCATGTCAAAAAAAACCAAACAAGAATTAGAGAACAACAAACTCAACAAACGCCTGCGCCACGCCGTCGGTGACGCGATTAACGATTTCAACATGATTGAACCGGGCGACAAAATCATGGTCTGCCTCTCCGGCGGCAAAGACAGCTACGCCCTATTAGACATCCTGCGCCAACTCCAAGCCAGTGCGCCGATTGATTTTGAGCTGGTTGCCGTCAATCTCGACCAAAAACAGCCGGGCTTCCCTGAAGAAGTATTACCGACCTATCTTGAAAGCATAGGTGTACCGTATAAAATCGTCGAAGAAGATACCTACTCGACCGTCAAACGCGTATTGGACGAAGGCAAAACGACATGTTCACTGTGCAGCCGCCTGCGCCGCGGCATCCTCTACCGAACCGCAAAAGAATTGGGCTGCACCAAAATCGCCTTGGGACACCACCGCGACGACATCCTCGCCACTATGTTTTTAAATATGTTTTACGGCGGCAAACTCAAAGCCATGCCGCCCAAGCTGGTGAGCGACAACGGCGAACACATCGTCATCCGCCCGCTGGCGTATGTGAAAGAAAAAGATTTGATTAAATACGCCGAACTGAAGCAATTCCCGATTATCCCGTGCAACCTCTGCGGCTCGCAGCCCAACCTGCAACGCCAAGTCATTGGCGATATGCTGCGCGATTGGGACAAACGCTTCCCCGGCCGCATTGAATCGATGTTCTCCGCCCTGCAAAACGTCGTTCCCTCCCATCTTGCCGACCCCGAGCTTTTCGACTTCGCCGGTTTGGAACGCGGTCAAACCTTAAAACACGGCGGCGACTTGGCGTTTGACAGCGAAAAAATGCCCGAACGATACTCCGACGGCAGCGAAGAAGATGAGAGTGAAATCAAAATCACCCCGTCCAAACCTGAACGTAAAGTCATCAATATTCTGGCAAATAAGCCGAAAACTTGCGGTTTATAACGGGATTTAGATTTTCAGACGACCTTTGGGATTCCCTCCCAAGGTCGTCTGAATTTTTATAGTGGCTTAACTTTAAACCAGTACGGCGTTGCCTCGCCTTAGCTCAAAGAGAGCGATTCTCTAAGGTGCTGAAGCACCAAGTGAATCGGTTCCGTAATATCTGTACTGTCTGCGGCTTCGTCGCCTTGTCCTGATTTTAATTTAATCCACTATATTCTTCCTATTCTTGACAATTCATACAGAAACAATCACAGCCTATTCTTGCGACAGCTTTTGCAGGGAAACTATATAAAGCACGAACCGTCATAGATCACAACAAAAGGTCGTCTGAAAACCGATTTTCAGACGACCTTTTCGTTTTTCACTCATCAACATCAGAATACTATCAAATATCATTTTTTATTTTAAATTAGCAAACAAAACAATAATATCAATTATTATACCTTTCCCGTCATTTTATTCCCCGATACAATCAACATCATAACACACAAGAAAAAATCTATTAATGTCAAATAGATAGGTATTATTTTTTCCCAGCAACTTGTTCTCAAGGAGAGCCATCATGGCCAATACATTGCACTCTTTACCCAGCAACACAGCAAATAATAAACCCGTCGTCCTCAAAGGAACGCCCCGTAATGACGTTTTACATGGCAGTCTCGGACATACCACATTCTACGGCGGCTTGGGCGACGATATTTATTACAGTAAGAACGCGGGCGACACCATTGTTGAATATGCAAATGAAGGCAATGATACGGTTTACGCCGATACAACCTTTACCTTACCGACACACGTCGAAAACCTGACACTGACAGGCAACGGCAACACCTTCGGATTTGGCAACAACTCCAACAATATTCTAATAGGCAACAGCGGCAACAACCGCTTGAGCGGCGGTCGCGGCAATGACAAGCTAGAAGGTATGGCTGGTAACGACCTGTTGCTAGGCGGTGACGGCGACGACTCGCTCTATGGTGGAGATGGCAAGGACTCACTCTATGCTGGAGATGGCGATGACCGGCTCTATGGTGAAGATGGCGATGACCGGCTCTATGGTGGAGATGGCGACGACTGGCTCGAGGGCGGACATGGTCGCGACGGCCTTGTGGGTGGAGATGGCAACGACACTTTAAACGGTGGTAGTGGAGTAGACTTCATGCGTGGTGACCAGGGGGATGATATTTACTATGTTGATAATTGGCTCGATGAAGTTGACGAATATTTTGATGAAGGTACCGATACTGTTTACAGCAGCGTTTCCTACTTTATTAATAGCAACGTCGAAAACTTGACGCTGATAGGAAACGATAACATCAACGGTTATGGCAACGAAGAAAGCAACATCCTGACAGGCAACAGCGGCAACAACTACTTGCTCGATAATCTAGATGGATATGACACGCTCTACGGCATGGACGGTGACGACCTTCTGCAGAGTGGCGCAGGTGACGACCGTCTTTACGGGGGTAACGGAGATGACATCCTAGAAGGTGGTGAAAACAACGACGTACTTGATGGCGGACATGGAAATGATACTTTAGACGGTGGCTACGGCGTAGACAAGATGACCGGTGGGGATGGAAATGATATCTATTATGTGGACAATGTAAATGACACAGTTACCGAGCGATCGGGAGAAGGTACCGATACCATTTACAGTAGCGTTTCCTACACCGCCGCAGCAAATGTTGAAAACCTGACTTTGACAGGTAGCAACAACATCTTCGGTATTGGCAACCATAATGACAATATCTTGACAGGCAACAAAGGGGATAATCGTCTGAGCGGTGAAGACGGCAATGATACCCTGTACGGCATGGGTGGCAACGACACCCTGTTAGGCGGAAATGGAAATGACCATCTCAACGGTGGAGACGGTGATGACTATATTGCAGGCGGCTCGGGTAGCGACACCATCATCACAGGTGAAGGCAACGACACCGTTGCCTTTACTGCATCAGATATTCGTGAAGGCAGTATAGATCGCGTGGTCGAATTTGACCCTAATACGGACAAACTCGACCTATCTGGTATGCGTTCACTGCTGACTGGCAGCAACGCCAATTTGAGCTGGTCAAAGATGTTCGTTGAAAAAGACCCTGAGGTCATTCTCCAAAAAGACCGTCCTTATCTCATCTTCGATACAGAGCAGCATACTCTTGCTTATCGTGAGGCAGGTTCAAGCAGCAGCACCATATTTGCCAAATTCGATTTTGTCTGGTTGGGCCCATCCAATATCATCGGCTAAAGATTTGCTAAAAAGAACAGACCATTTAAAACGAATCTGCTTTTACTGGGAAACGACACATAAAGCATGATTCGTTACAGATAGCAACAAAAGGTCGTCTGAAAATCAGTTTTCAGACGACCTTTTCGTTTTTTCACCCTCTCGACATTAAAATACTATTAAATATTA
>CAJZEA010000110.1:0-5691 GCA_915066515.1 uncultured Neisseria sp.
ACTATCTGTACTGTCTGCGGCTTCGTCGCCTTGTCCTGATTTAAATTTAATCCACCATATATCAGGATGGTGCGGCTTGGGATGGGAAACCGAGTCTTGTTGAATGGATTGACTCAAAGTCAAAAATAAATTTCGTATGAGGCACGCAGTCAACCGCGCTAAACATTCTTGCGTTGAACAGGCTTTCTTGAAAAAAGGTCGTCTGAAAAATGAATTTCGGTGTTTTCAGACGACCTTTGGTGTCTTAATTTCAGTAAAACATTGTTAATAACGAGTGCTTACTCTATAATCACGCCCGATTTAATCGAATAAAGTGTTGGTATTTAAAATAAAAACAAAAATATGGATATCAGATGTAATGCAACAGCAGCTTCCGCCGATATCCGCTTTAATCCGTTTCCTCTTCAAGATTTTTTTTACAAACAATGGAGTGTTCATGTCCACAATGTTTTTTATCCAGTTCGCCATCGTACTGGTGTGTATCTTAATCGGCGCGCAGGTTGGCGGCATCGGCTTGGGCGTGCTCGGCGGTATCGGGCTGGCGGTTTTGGCCTTCGGTTTCCATCTTGAGCCGACCAGTCCGCCGATTGACGTGATGCTGATGATTATGGCGGTCGTTTCTGCTGCCGCATCGATGCAGGCAAGCGGCGGTTTGGACTATATGATTAAAATCGCCACCCGCGTTTTACACCGCAATCCGAAATACATCACTTTCATCGCCCCTATGGTGACTTATCTGTTTACCGTATTGGCAGGCACGGGACACGTCGCTTATTCGGTCTTGCCCGTTATCGCCGAAGTCAGCCGCCGCAACGGTATCCGCCCGTCGCGTCCGTTGACGATGGCGGTTATCGCGTCGCAATTTGCCATTGTTGCCAGCCCGATTGCGGCCGCGGTCGTTGCCTGCGTAACCTACCTTGAGCCGCAACACATCACGATGGCTGATGTACTGAAAGTGACTGTTCCTTCAACTATTTTAGGTATCGGCCTTGCCTGCATATTCGTCAACAAGCTCGGCAAAGAGTTGAAAGATGACCCGCATTATCAGGCGTTGCTGAAAGACCCGGAATATGTAGAAGCCAACGAAAAAGATTCGACTGAAGTATCCAATGCGCCCGTCAGCAAAGCGGCGAAACTTTCGGTCGGGATTTTCCTTGCCGCCGCATTGCTGGTGGTGGTCATGGGCGCCGTACCGGAGTTGCGCCCGACCTTCCAAACGGAAGAAGGCCCGAAACTGATGGGCATGGCGCACACCATCGAAATCGTCATGCTTTCCGCTGCCGCGCTGATTATCCTGCTTTGCAAACCGAATGGTAACGCGATTACCAAAGGCTCGGTGTTCCATGCGGGGATGCGCGCCGTTATCGCCGTTTTTGGCGTAGCATGGCTGGGCGACACATTGATGCACGGTCATTTGGCCGAAGTCAAAGAAACCGTATCGCATTTGGTCGAAACTGCGCCGTGGACTTTTGCGTTTGCCCTGTTCGTTTTGTCCGTCTTGGTCAACAGCCAAGGGGCAACCGTCGCAACGCTGTTTCCCATCGGTATTTCGCTGGGCATTCCCGCTCCGATTATCATCGGTACGTTTGTCGCGGTGAACGGCTATTTCTTCATTCCGAACTACGGTCCGATTATCGCGGCGATTGATTTTGACAGTACAGGCTCAACCAAAATCGGCAAATTTATTTTCAACCACAGCTTTATGATTCCCGGCCTCTTGAGCATGGTGTTCAGTTTGGCATTCGGTTTGCTGCTGGCGAATTACTTCTTTTAAGGTCGTCTGAAAAAAGGTCGTCTGAAAACACAAAATGCGTTTTCAGACGACCTTTGCTATATCTTTCCGGCAAAAATCTTATTCGCAATGAAGCGAGCGCGTTTTTTCGGCGAACGAATCCATAGCAATTTTGCACATGGTTTCACGCTGCGTTAAATCGGCGGCAGGCAGGGATTGAAACAGGAATTTTGTATTGTTGCGCTGAAAATCGGATTTGGCGCCTGCCTTTTTGTAACAATTCTCCGCGCGCGTGAAGTATTGTTGGCAGATTTTGGGCAGCTCTTCAAAGGTCAGCGGTTTATGTTTATGCATGCCGTGAGCGGATGCTGAGAATGCCGATGCCGTTAAAACAAGGGCGGTGAAGAATTTTAGAGGTGTTTGCATGATGCACTCCGGTTAAAAAAATGGGGCAAAGCAGGCAGGAGCAGGGTCAATCCGCCTGCTTTGACAGATTGGTTTCAGCTATCGCCGACGTTTAAAAAATATGAGCCTTGTATCTCGCACTTGTTGCATTTTTGCCTTATGTGCCGTGTCGGTATTGAGTAAGCAATGCCATCCATTGCTTCAATTTTTGCGCTGGATACGGGGCAATTTGCGGATAAAGGTCGTCTGAAATACTGTTTTCAGACGACCTTTAAGTGTGTTTTAACGAGGTAGTCCGCGTTCCCATGCGCGGCGGGCGCGTTTGCAGGCAAGCTGTTCTTTCCAATTCATGTAACGTGCTTTAAAGCGGGCTTTCATGAAGTCGTCGAACTTGCGCTGTATGGTCAGGTTCCACAGGCTATGCGCCTTAACCGCCCAGCTTTCATCCCATGCGCGCAGGGAGATGGAGAATGAGCCGTCAAGGTATTTCATCCAATGCCACCAACCGGTCGGCATGAACAAGGTATCGCCGTATTCGAGGAAGCATTCGATGCCTTCAATGCCTTCAAGCTCGGGGAAACGTTCCGTATCGGGGTTGTCGACGTGGTAGTCTTCCAGCGCATAAGTGGCGAAAGGAATGCGGAACAGGCGCTCTTTCCATTTGTAATCGAACAAGATGATGTGTTTCTTGCCGAAATGCGTATGGAAGATGTGCGCCATATCGATGTCGTAGTGCAGGAAGGTTTCCGAACCTGCACCGCCGAAAAACAGGGTAGGGTAACGGTCTAAGAATCCGCCCATCAGCTCTTTGGGGAAAACGTAGTCGTTCAGTAAGGCGGGAGCGTGTTTGATGGGGTCAAATAAGAAAATCCGCAAATCCGTCGGCTCGCGTTTGATCAGATCGATATAATCGCTGAAGCGCATTTCCGTACTGGCGGCGTTAATCGGCGCGGAAGGGTCGGCTTTGGCGCTGTCGTACAAGGGGACGACGATATCGCCGACGGTTTCTTTCATATAGTCCAGCGACCATTTGTCACGGGCAGGCCAGTTGCGGGTCAGTCCTTTGATCACGACGGGACGGCGCGGCTTGAGATAATTCTGATAAAAATCTTCGCGGCTGATGTCATCTACAACATCAATCGGAGTAAGTTTGAAACCCATAAGCAAATCTCTTTTTGGAATGTAAGACTGATTTTAAGTGAATATTTCGGAAGGAGGCAAGCGATGTTTCAGATGACCTGATTGGAATCAAGAATCGCGGTTAACTGTGATATTATGTCGATATAAATATTCCGTCCGAAACGCTTATGAACGATGCAGACGATTATTTGGGCAAGATGCCTTTTTTTATTGTATTCCTCGACCCGCTGCACACGGATTTCCACAGCAGCGGCAAGCCTCTGAACGAATACATCGCCCGCCATCCGCTGATGCACGACAAGCTGCACCGCCCCGCTTTTGCCGCCAAAGTGTTGGAAATGGCGGCAAACAGCTGCAATATGCGTGTTTTTGTCCGCAAAGCGGATGCGCTGATTAAGCATCCGCTGCATTATATTGTCCGTAACGGCGTTTTCCGAACTGAAGAGCAGATGTGGGCGTTTATCAATTCGCCCGAAAACATCGCCGCCGTCAAACAACCCTAAAAGGCCGTACCCCCATGCTTTTGTTCATTGATAACTATGACAGTTTCACCTACAACATCGTCCAATATTTCGCCGAACTCGGTCAGGAAGTCGTCGTCCGCCGCAACGACGATATTACGCTTGAAGAAATCGAAGCTTTGAAACCGCAATATCTCGTTATCGGGCCGGGTCCTTGTTCGCCGAAAGAAGCGGGCATTTCCGTCGCTGCCATGCGCCATTTCGCCGGCAAGCTGCCGATTATGGGCGTGTGCCTCGGGCATCAGACGATAGGCGAAGCGTTCGGCGGGGATGTGGTGCGGGCAAAAACGCTGATGCACGGCAAAGTTTCGCCCGTGTTCCATTTGAACAAAGGTATGTTTAAAGATTTGCCCGATCCTGTCACCTGCACGCGTTATCACAGCCTTGTCATCGCCCGCGATACGCTGCCCGATTGTTTGGAAGTAACCGCATGGACGGAAGATCAGGAAATCATGGGCGTGCGGCACAAGGAATATGCTATCGAAGGCGTGCAGTTCCACCCCGAAGCCCTGTTGACCGAACACGGACACGATATGTTGAAAAACTTTTTGGAAGAATTTAAAGACTTCCAAGCGTCAGCCGCTTAAACCAAACGTCGTCTGAAAACTTTCAGACGACGTTTGACGTAAAAATACCCGTAAAAAGGATTGAACCATGATTACACCGCAACAAGCCATCGAACGCTTAATCAGCAACAACGAATTGTTTTACGACGAAATGACCGACCTGATGCGCCAGATTATGAGCGGGCAGGTGCCGCCCGAACAAATCGCCGCCATCTTGACCGGATTGCGGATTAAAGTCGAAACCGTATCGGAAATCACCGCCGCCGCCGCCGTCATGCGCGAATTTGCCGCCAAAGTGCCGCTGGAAAATTCAGACGACCTCGTCGATATTGTCGGTACGGGCGGGGACGGTGCGAAAACCTTCAATATTTCCACGACTTCGATGTTTGTCGCGGCGGCGGCAGGCGCGAAAGTTGCCAAACACGGCGGGCGCTCTGTTTCCTCGTCCAGCGGCGCGGCAGACGTGATGGAGCAGATGGGCGCGGTGTTGAACATTACACCGGAGCAAGTCGCCGAAAGCATCCGTCAAACAGGCTTGGGCTTTATGTTTGCCCAAAACCACCACAGCGCGATGCGCCACGTCGCGCCCGTGCGCCGCTCGCTCGGGTTTAGAAGTATTTTCAATATCTTAGGCCCGCTGACTAACCCTGCCGGTGCGCCAAACCAGCTTTTGGGCGTGTTCCACATCGACTTGTGCGGCATCCTGTCGCGCGTATTGAAACAGCTTGGTTCCAAACACGTTTTGGTCGTGTGCGGCGAAGGCGGTTTGGACGAAATCACGCTGACGGGCAAAACCCGCGTTGCCGAGCTGAAAGACGGAGAAATTCGCGAATACGACATCAGCCCCGCCGATTTCGGTATCGAAATCCGCCGCAATTTGGACGAAATCAAAGTCGCCAACGCGCAAGAATCTTTGGAAAAAATGGATGAAGTGTTGAGCGGCAAACATGGCGCGGCACGCGATATCGTCCTGCTCAATGCCGCCGCCGCGCTCTATGCCGGCAATGTCGTGCCTTCGTTGGCGGACGGTGTCAAAGCCGCCGAAGCAGCCATCGATTCAGGCAAGGCAAAAGCGAAAAAAGAAGAATTTGTCCGCTTTACGCAGCAATTTGCCAAAGAGTAAGCAAAGGTCGTCTGAAAACGGAAATTCGATGCTGATTATCGGGAACGGGCTGAAACGCTGCAAAACCGTTCGATAAGCAGTTGAGGCGGATAGACCGTCTTCAAGAAAAGATAGAAAAGTGCCGTCATCAAAAAAAGGTCGTCTGAAAATTTGAACTGCCCCCCAAAAGTTGGACATCCCCTCCAACTCACAAGGTGCAGTTTT
>CAJZEA010000111.1:0-5651 GCA_915066515.1 uncultured Neisseria sp.
GAGAATCGTTCTCTTTGAGCTAAGGCGAGGCAACGCCGTACTGGTTTAAAGTTAACCCACTATATATCCTAGATATGCCTATTAAGTTATAAAAAACTGCACATGATCAAGCTGGATTTGGTATCCGGCTTACTAATGTGCAGTTTATGATTTTCAGACGACCTTTGCTGTTTAGATGGCAAATATACGTCTTTATCGATTTTCAGCTTTACGCTTTTTCTTTTTGGCGAATTTTTTCCGCCATCATTTCATGCAGCGTTTTCTTGGCAGGTTTCATTGGAACGCGGTTGTCCGTCCAGCCCAGTTGCTTGCTCGGCGTCAATGCACGGAATTTGGTGGCCGCCCAACCGAAGGCACGGTAGGCTTTACTGCCGCTGAAAATGCCGTTGAATGTGCGCCATGCCATTTGTTCGCCGAAGGTATGCGATGCACCTTGTCCGCGGATAGGATGCGGTACGACTTCGGACGGTGAACGTTGCGCTTCGACACGCAGACGCTGCATTTGCTCGGTAATCGGGATACGTACCGGACAAACTTCCACACACGCGCCACACATGGTGCAGGCGGTCGGCAGGTCACGGGTGGCATCCAGACCCAACAGGTGCGGAGAAATAATCTCGCCGATAGGACCGGGATAGGTTGTGCCGTATGCCGCGCCACCGATACGAGTATAAACCGGACAATGGTTCATACACGCGCCACAACGGATACATTGCAAGGTGCGGCGCATTTGGTCTTCGGCATAGGCTTGGCTGCGGCCGTTGTCGAGCAGAACCAAGTGCATTTCCTGCGGACCGTCCAGCTCTTCGCTGCGGCGCGGGCCGGTAATCATGTTGAAATAGGTAGTGATGTTCTGACCGATGGCAGAACGCGGCAGCAGGCTATACAAAGGCGGAACATCCGACAGCTTGGCTACAACTTTTTCAATACCGGTAATGGCGATATGCACGGGCGGTACGGTAGTACTCAAGCGACCGTTGCCTTCGTTTTCAACCAGACACAGCGTACCTGTTTCAGCAACA
Organism: uncultured Neisseria sp.; assembly: GCA_915066515.1. Taxonomy (GTDB): domain Bacteria; phylum Pseudomonadota; class Gammaproteobacteria; order Burkholderiales; family Neisseriaceae; genus Neisseria. The sequence continues at coordinate 1,023 of CAJZEA010000111.1, forward strand.
GCGAAGTTTACGCCGCTCAAGCCGACATCGGCAGTGCTGTAAATATCGCGCAGGGCTTTACGGGCGAAGCCGGTCAGTTGGTCTACGTCGTCTGTCAGCGGCGTGCCGAGGTTTTGGTGGAAAAGTTCGCTAACCTGTTCTTTGGTTTTGTGAATGGCGGGCATCACGATATGGGTCGGTTTTTCGCCTGCCATTTGGACGATAAACTCGCCCAAATCGCTTTCCACCGCTTTAATGCCTTTTGCTTCAAGATAATGGTTCAGCTCGATTTCTTCGCTGACCATCGATTTGCCTTTGACCATCAGCTTGCCATTTTTGGCAGTAATGATGTCGTGGATGATTTCGCAGGCTTCGGCCGGCGTTTCCGCCCAGTGTACTTTCACGCCCAGCTTAGTCAGGTTTTCTTCCAGTTGCTCTAGCAGGGCGGGCAATTTAGACAATGAGCGCTGACGGACGTGTTCGCACAAATCGCGCAGGTTTTGCAACTCTTCTTCGTCGGACAAAACGGCTTTGCGCTTGGTCATCAGCATATCCATCGCGGTACGCAGACTCTTACGCAAAGGCTTATCTTGAAGGGAAATTGCGGCGTTTTGTTTGAAAGTTTCCGGCTTCATGTGGAACTTGATGGTTTGCGTAGTCATGCGTTTTCCTCCAAATCGGCAGGGGAAATGTGGTCAGGCAGTATGGCGAGGATGACCAAATCACGCGGACCGTGTGCGCCATAAGCAAGCGTCAGTTGGATGTCTGCGGTTTTGGACGGGCCGGAAATCAGGAAAACATTGGTCGGCATACCGTTTTCCACCAGTTTTTCGCCTTCGACGGCGTTGTGAAATTCGTTATACATTTTCGCCGTATCAAACAGGCAGAAATGCACGGGCGGAACAAGGCTTAAAGTACGCGGTTCTTCGGGGCTGGAAAACAGCATCAGCGTACCGGTGCGGGCGATGCCGCATTGCGAGCCGCTAAAGCCTGCATCGATGTTTGCGAAAAACTCAGTTTTCCAAGTATCGATTTCGCGTTCGAAAGCAATCGGTTCGATATTGCTGCCCACCAGCGCGGCACGGGCGATTTGTCCGTGTTCGGTCGCCAACGGCAGCAGGATGTTTTTCAAACCTTTGCCTTCGGCTGCTTGACGGAATACTTGCGGCCAGCCGGTTTTGGTCACCCAATAAATTTCGGTTTTGACGGCGCGCATAGCGGCAGCCCAATGTTTCAGACGCTCAACTTCGTTGTCCCAAGAAACACCCATTTCACGGTAATAATCAAAAACCGCAGGCTCTTCCATCGGTAATGCGTCGGCTTTTTTCAGTTTTGCCAAAATATTTTCGCGCGCGCTCATGCTTTGCCTCCGGTACGTTCCAACAAGAAGGATGCGATGTGTTTCGGACGCGGCATATTCGGCTCGTCCTTAGCGATTTTGCCGCCGATGTTCATCATGCAGCCACAGTCTGCACTGATGATTTCGGTCGCACCGGTTTCTTTCAGCGCGGCAACTTTGTCGGTTACCATCGCGCCGGAAATATCGGCCTGTTTGACGGAGAATGTACCCCCGAAGCCGCAGCATTCGCTTTCATGGTCGTGAACGATGCGTTCAACGTTTTCCATGCCGTCAATCAACTGCCAGCCTGAAATATGGACGTTCATTTCGCGGCGTGCCGCGCAGGAAGTGTGAACGGCGACTTTGACCGGCTCGCCTTTGTCTTCAGGCTTATAGCCGATAGCAAGCAAGAAATGAGTAAACTCAATGATGCGGTTGGCACAATCCACCGCTTTGGATTCGTATTCTGTATTTTTAAACAGGGTAGGCCAGTGATGTTTCATCATGCCGCCGCACGAGCCGGACGGTACGACGATCGGCCAGTTTTCGGGGAAGAGGTCGAGTTGCGCTTTAGCGACATCAAACGCCTCGGTCGGATGACCGGAAGAGTAGGCGGGTTGGCCGCAACAGCTTTGCGCCATCGGGTAATGAACCCGTATGCCTTGCTGCTCGATTAAAGTAATGGCATCCATGCCTGCTTCGGGCATGAAAAGATCGAGGACGCAGGTGCCGAAGAAATAAACATCCGTCGGCTTGCTGTCGAATGTAGTGATTTTGGGTGGGGTGATTGCGCTCATTTTTTCGTTAACGGAAGTACCCGTTTTTCTTTGTATAAATAGACGGCTACTTTAAGTAATTGCATGTAGGCGGTCAAGTATAATTTTAAAAAATAATATTGGAAACGATTGATGGGTCGTCTGAAATACTGATTCCACAAATGTAAATAGTTATATGCGAATAAATATCATTATATTTAAAAGCTAACTCATTTATTAATGAATAAATGAATCAATCCATATGAATGCCCGGGTGTTCAACAAATATGATTGCATCCCAGTTTCAAATAGTTTTATAGAAAAAAATAGGGGAGGGTAGTTAATGAGACTGGTAAGAAGAAGGGTTTTTAGATGCATTAATTTTTGCTGCAACCCATAACGCGGCACCTGAGCCCAACATATCCGCAATGCCGTCACCAATAGAGCCTTCGCGTGTTGTGGTAAACGTAGCTTGTGCCCATTCACTTCCAACAGCAAACAGAAGTGCGAATATCAACAAACCGAGATATGGAATTTTTGCTTTTTCGTGAATATAAGATTTTGCCAATAACCAAATTTGGGCAAAAAACAAAGCGAAGTGGGCTACTTTGTCGAAATTGGGAAACGGTGGCGGCGTATTGCCAGATTCCTTGAAAATCAAAGAATAGATACCGGCCACAAACCAAACGATAGCCAACAGACTGAATTTATTGATGTAAAACTTCATTTTTGTTCCTCATCCAACCAAGTTTGGCAGATAGCTGCAAGGCGGATGAATTTGTTGCCGCGTCCGTTCAATATGTCGCGCCATTGTTCAACTTCCTCTGTTGTCGGTGCATCATCTATACTGCATTCGTACAGCAGGAAATCAAGGGTTTCTTCCACTACACCGACGGGGTCATTCTGGATTAATTCTAAAATCTGAGACATATGGGGAATTTTTTAAAAGAGGAGGGTGGATTATGATGTACACAACATAGTATTTACTTGCTGTGTAGGAAACGTGTAGCTTCTTCCCATTCGCCTGCCATTATTTTCGGCATCGCTTTTAATGATTTGGTAATTGCCTCGTCAATCTGTTGGCGGTGTTCTGCGCTTGGCTTGTTCAATACATAAGCGACAACGAGGTTACGGTCACCCGGATGATCTATACCCAAACGCAAACGGTAATAGTCAGGTGTACCAAGACGGGCTTGGATATCTTTCAAGCCGTTATGTCCACCATTTCCGCCGCCAAGTTTAAATTTGATACGGCCGCAAGGAATGTCCAATTCGTCATGCACAACCAGTATCTCTTCGGGCTTGATTTTGTAAAACTGCGCGAGTGCGGCAACAGACTGGCCGGAACGATTCATAAAAGTCATGGGTTTAAGCAGCCACACATCGCCATCAGGCAGATTCGCCCGCGCCACCTCACCAAAAAATTTTTTCTCTTCTTTAAATGATACTTTCCACTGCCACGCAAGTTCGTCTAAGAACCAAAATCCTGCATTATGGCGGGTTTGTTCGTATTCGTCCCCGGGATTTCCCAGTCCGACGATCATTTTGATTTTATTCGACATAATTATTTCTCAATACCTCAGAAAATATGGCAATTTTCAATAAAAGGTCGTCTGAACATGGTTTCAGACGACCCCGGTTAACTTTCATTCCTGATTCTGTACCCGTTTCCGACGTGCCTCTTTAGGATCAATCAATAATGGGCGATAAATCTCAATCCGATCTTTATCGCGAAGAAGCGTCTCATCTTTAACTGATTTGCCAAAAATTCCCAGCGGAGCAGTTTGTAAGTCCAATTCAGAAAATATTTCATCCAGTCCGCTTTGACACACCGCTTCACGCGCCGTGCAGCCATTTTGCACATTCATTTTTTTCAACACTTGCTTGCCGGGCAAACCGTAAACGACTTCAATCTCAAGCATAACGGCGATCCGCTTCTTTAACGAACGCATCAACCAATGCTCCGGACAAATGGCTGAAAACAGGCGAAATCATGGCAGATAAGACAGAGTTGGAAAATTCATATTCCAATTTAAATTCAACTTTGCACATATCGTCGCCCAAATCTAAGAATTTCCATGTTCCCCGCAAGATTTTAAAAGGTCCTTCCAACAAATCCATTCGGATTTCCTTACCGGGAATATTGTGATTGTGCGTAGCAAATGATTGGCGGACACGCATATAGTCCATAAAAAGACGCGCTTTCAACTCATTGTTTTTTCGTTCGATCACTTCAGTTTTACTGTACCAGGGCAAAAATTTCGGATAGTCTTCAACCTTATCGACCAACTCAAACATTTGCTCCGCGCTGTGCAAAACCAAGATATTCTTCTCAACCTTTTTCATGCTCAAACAGGCTCAAAATCGGAAAGCGGTATTATAAACGAATTCACTGTATTTTTCAGACGACCTCGAATCTCTGCAACCATCCCAATCCAACTCATCATCAAGACAGTCCTGCTTGGCAAAGTATAACGATATGCGTATAATCGACCTTTCCCATCTGGGGGCGATCTTGGTTTCGACGGGGGTTGCAAAGCAGATGCGGGCATACCG
>CAJZEA010000112.1:0-5617 GCA_915066515.1 uncultured Neisseria sp.
CGGCGTAGCATTACCGCCACTTCACAAACAAACCTATTATGTAAAAGGAATCAGAAATGACTATTTTATCGGACGTTAAAGCATTAGGACAACAAATCTGGTTGGACAATCTCTCCCGTTCGCTGGTACAAAGCGGCGAATTGGCAGAAATGCTGAAGCAAGGTGTGTGCGGCGTAACTTCCAATCCTGCCATTTTCCAAAAAGCCTTTGCCGGAGACGCCCTGTACGCCGATGAAGTAGCCGCGCTCAAACAGCAAAACCTGACCCCGAAACAACGCTACGAAACCATGGCGGTTGCCGATGTGCAAGCCGCTTGCGACGTGTGCCTTGCCGAACACGAATCCACCGGCGGCAAAACCGGTTTCGTCAGCCTCGAAGTCTCCCCCGAGCTTGCCAAAGACGCTCAAGGCACGGTAGAAGAAGCCCGCCGCCTTCACGCCGCCATCGCGCGTAAAAACGCCATGATTAAAGTCCCCGCCACCGACGCAGGCATCGAAGCACTCGAAACCCTCATCGCCGACGGCATCAGCGTGAACCTGACCCTGCTGTTCTCACGCGCCCAAACCCTCAAAGCTTACGCAGCCTACGCGCGCGGCATCGCCAAACGCTTGGCAGCCGGACAAAGCGTTGCCCATATCCAAGCCGTCGCCAGCTTCTTCATCTCCCGCGTGGACGGCGCGCTGGACGCCACTCTGCCCGACCACCTCAAAGGCAAAATCGCCATCGCCCTTGCCAAAGCCGCCTACCAAGACTGGGGGCAATACTTCGGCAGCGCCGAATTTGCCGCGCTGGAAGCCAAAGGCGCAAACCGCGTGCAACTCTTATGGGCATCCACAGGCGTCAAAAACCCCGCCTATCCCGACACGCTCTACGTTGACAGCCTGATCGGCGCACACACCGTCAACACCGTCCCCGATGCCACCCTCAAAGCCTTCATCGACCACGGCACAGCCAAAGCCACGCTGACCGAAGGTGTAGAAGAAGCACAAGCGCAGCTTGCCGAAACTGCCGCGCTCGGCATAGACGTAGAAACCCTCGCCAACCGCTTGCAGGAAGACGGTTTGAAACAATTTGAAGAAGCCTTCGACAAACTGCTCATCCCGCTGGCTTGATGGTCAAAACTCAAGCCAGCCTTAGCAATCCGGTTTCTAAGCTTCACCGATAAAACAGACCCAAAAGGTCGTCTGAAAACCTCAATTCGAGATTTCAGACGACCTTTTGCCGTTTCCATCATCTATATAGATTCAAATAAATGCCAAACATCATCACAGTGATTATTTCAATACTGGCAGAATCTGCCAAAAATAATGTGCAAAATCGAAAAAGGGCAGGACGGGTATCCCTATCGGTTATCCCCTTTTTAGAAGAGGCTTCGAGCGCTGAAAACAACCATTCAAAATTAAATTAATTTCCATAAATTTCTATTTTGAATTACCGTTTATCTCAAATAAATACCAAATATCAAAATATCATATTAAAAATATTCGAAAAATCAATATATTGAAAATATCTAAATTTCAAAAATACCGTTTATCTGAAAAATAATACCGCTTGTCTAAATATTCAAATATTATTAAAAACGGCTTTCAAAAGTGACGAAACACGGCACATGACACAAAACGTCTTCTTCACTTCCCCCAAAAAAATCAAAAAATGACAAAACGCGTCATATCGCAGAAACAATCCTACGTCATAAAAAAGCCCAAATCTGCCCGAAAAATCCTTCAAAACAAATTTAAACCTATTAAAAACATAAAATTACAAAATATTTCCACAAAAAATCCAAAAAAATCCAGACTTGGCACATCCCCTGCTTGATACATTACGTCCGGCAAGGGAAACGAAGCAACGAAGCCCGAACCGGGAAGCTGTATATTCCTTCTACTTGATGGTTTTACTCATAAAACAAGAGAGCCAAACACATTACGGTTTTTTAACAACAAACATTTTTATTCACAACACTTTTTAAACTGGAGTTTATTAAATGAAAGCAATCCAAAAAGGTTTCACCCTGATCGAATTGATGATCGTAATCGCAATTATCGGTATTCTGGCAGTTATCGCTCTGCCTGCTTACCAAGACTACACCGGTCGTGCGCAAGTTTCTGAAGCAATTACCCTGATGGAAGGTCAAAAATCCGCAGTCGTCGAATATTACGCAGATAAAGGTAAATGGCCTACAAGTAATGCTGACGCAGGTATTGCAGGTTCTACAGACATTAAAGGTAAATATGTTGCTAGCGTTGCAGTAGGTACAGACGGTGCTCTCACTGCAACAATGAAGTCCTCTGATGTTAACAATGATATTAAAGGCAAAACTGTAACCCTGAAGCCTGAAACTGCGGCAGCAGGTGGTGGTGCAGCAGCAGGTGGTGCAGCAGCTTCTGCAGGCTCTTTCACTTGGAAATGTACTACAGGTACAGTACCTACGAAATTCTTGCCTTCTTCTTGCCGCTAATATCCTAGCGTAAGAAACGTAAACCAATAAAGCGGAAGGGCTTCCCTTCCGCTTTATTGCTAAGCAGATTTCCACAACAGCCATTTGCATCGCGATATGAAAAAAAGTTATCAAAAATATACCGTTAAGCCTCAAGGTTTTACATTGCTGGAATTAATGATTGTTATAGGGATTATCGGGATTCTCGGAATTATGGCGCTTCCCGCGTATCAGAATTATGTGGCTCGCGCGCAAGTCAGCGAAGGAATTATGCTTGCCGCCAGTATGAAGGCGGAAGTGGAAGAAGCTTTTGCCGATAAGGGAAGCCTGCCGATTAAGGTAACCGTTTCGCAAAAAGACAATGCCGGAAGCTATGTCAAAGTTGTCCGGATAGAAGATGATGGGACTATTGTTGCTGCAATAGGCAAAGAGGCAGCAGTGCCGATTAAGAATACTGAAATTTACCTGATTCCCAGCTTTGCCGTATCGGGAACGGGAACTAACCCAAAAGGCAATACCGTATGGTCTTGCAGCGGAACAATGGATGAATATTTCCTCCCTGTCTCCTGCAAAGGTGCCAAAAAACAAAAAACGCCGTAGATTGAGCTGCGGGTCGTATTTCTACCAACAGCGTGTGTGGCTACATCATGCACAGCTGCTGCGTCGTATGGGCGTGTGCCTTTGGTAACAAAGCGGCGTAGCGTGGGCTTTGCCCACGGATGATATCGGTGAAAAGGCCGTCTGAAATTTCGGCATGATTCGTGGGCAAAGCCCACACTACAGTTGAGGCACGCAGATGCTGCCCAACAAAATTTGAATATCCGCAATGTGGTGTTTGAAAAGCTAATCTACTAAAAGGTCGTCTGAAAGTGTTTTCAGACGACCTTTTACATGGTTGAGGATGCTTCTTATTCCCTGTTTTATTGTTTGGCATGGCGTTTGCTTCGTTTTTTCATCATTATTTATTTTTATAGGGGTTTACAGATGAAACCTTCTTCTATTTTATCGAGACAAATCGCATTACCATCCCTGCGGATGAGGTATTTCGGGTTTGCGGTATTACTGGTGATGCTGCCAAATCTGCTTTTTTGGCTTTTGGCGGGGATGACGGGGACGGCGCGTCCGATTATCAATTTGGATTATATTGCGGCGGCGGCTTTGTTTGCGCTCGGGTGGAAACCTGCCAAATGGGCGGGGGTACTGCTTTTTTGGGCTGCGTTGCTGTTTGATGTGTTGATGCTGGTGATGCAGCAGTTCCCGTTTATGGATTTGCTGGGGGCTATATACCTTGCGCCCTTTATTATGAAGGCGCCTTTGCTTTATCAGGTATTGACGGGCAGTTTGCTGCTGTATCTTTTGCTGATGCCTTTGATATTGTCCAAAACGGCTGATAAAACCGATTTTTTCCATGTTTCGGTATTGGTTGTCCCACTTTTGATTGCGGCTTATTTTACCGGGCATTTGCAGTATTACGAGCGTTCGGCGCAGTTTAATCTTTTCGGGGCGAATAATTTTTATTATGCGAAAAGTCAGTATCTGCTTTATTCGAGCAGTCAGAATGCCGACTTTATCAAGCAGGGGTTTCAGAGTCCTGTATTTATGCCTCTGAAGAATCAGCAAAGGGCGGCATCGCATTTGCTGAAACCCCAATCGGACAAGATTCTCATGATAGTTGCAGAATCTTGGGGACAGCCTGACAAGCAGGCTTTGCAGGATGCGGTACTTGCTAAGTTGTCGGAGCAAAAAGATCGTTTTTCGGTTTGGGAAGGCGGCAGTTTTAATTTTATCGGAGCGACTGTGGAGGGTGAGATGCGGGAGCTTTGTTCTTACAGCAGGGTACATGGTTTTGGGTTGCGCCGCGCTCCGGATGAGAAGTTTGCCCAATGCCTGCCCAATCTTATGAAGAAAGAAGGCTATCGGACCTTTGCCCTGCATGGGGCGAGCAGCGCGCTTTATGACCGCTTCAGTTGGTATCCAAAAGCGGGCTTTGAGGAAGTAAAAACAGCCGAAAATATGATCGGTAAAAAGACTTGCTCGGCATTTGGCGGGGTATGCGACAGCGTGTTGTTTGATGAGGTTTCATCATTTTTTGGAAAATATAACAAAGGGTTATTCTATTGGATGACACTGACCAGCCATGCGGATTATCCTGAATCGGATTTGTTTGACCATCGTTTGCAGTGTGAGCAATATGGCCTGCCTACCGATACAGATTTATGCCGTAATTTCAGTTTGCACACTCAATTTTTCGATGGCTTGGCAGAATTGGTCAAACGCCCGGAGATGAAGGGAGTAGAAGTCATTGTTGTCGGCGACCATCCGCCTCCTGTCAAGAATATTGGTGAAACAATCAAATATTTGGAACAGGGGCAGGTTGCCTGGTTACATTTTAAAGTGAAGGATTGAGTTGTTTAATGTGATATGAGAAAGGTCGTCTGAAAAGCATTTTCAGACGACCTTTTGCCTTGATGGCGTAGATGGTAGCGTGGGCTTTGCCCACGAAAATGGCGGGTAAAAGAGGTCGTCTGAAATTTTGGGTTTGGTTCGTGAGCGAAGCCCACGCTACGGGTTTGCGGTGATTTTTAGGTAGTAGAACCCACGCTATGCAGCTAATGACTTAATCCCCTTCGTAACATCCGCTTTATCCGAGTTTCGCCTCCTCCCCAAACACTTCCTTCCACAATTTCCTGACATTGCCGTAATGTGCCAGCAATTCATCGGTTACTTCGGTTTTTTCCGCGTCGCGCAGTTTGGTGTTGTGTTGCTGCTGGCGGTAGAAGCGGTAGGCGGTGCGGCTTTGTTCGGCTAGGGTTTTGTCGATGAGGCCGCAGTTGGCGGCGATGTTTAAGAGGGCAATGTTGCCGTAGTTGTCGAGAAGTTGCGGATATTGGCGGGCATGGGCAAGAATGAGGTATTGGACGATAAATTCGACGTCGACCACGCCGCCGCGCGCGTATTTGACGTTGCTGTCGGCAGGCGGATGGGTGGGGAACATTTTTTCGCGCATTTCGATGATTTCGCCTGCCAAGGCGGTTTGGTCGCGTTCGGCGGTGAGGATTTCGGTGCGGATGCGGTCGAAGGCCGTCTGAATTTCGGGTGTGCCGCAGATGAAGCGGGCGCGGGTGAGGGACTGGTGTTCCCACGTCCAGGCGTTTTCGCGCTGGTATTTTTCGAAGGCGG
>CAJZEA010000113.1:0-5595 GCA_915066515.1 uncultured Neisseria sp.
ACAAGACTGCATCGGCAATATCTTGCGCTTCACCGAATTTGCCCAAAGAAGTTTGTGCTTCAAAGGTTTTACGGGTTTCTTCCGGCAGGGCGCGGGTCATATCGGTGTCGATAAAGCCGGGGGCGACGCAGTTGACGGTAATGCCGCGGCTGCCGACTTCGCGCGCCATGGATTTGGAGAAACCGATCAAGCCTGCTTTTGCCGCGGCATAGTTGGTCTGACCGGCATTGCCCATCACGCCGACGACGGATGTGATGTTGATGATGCGGCCGGCACGCTGCTTCATCATGCCGCGCAAGACGGCTTTGGAGGCGCGGAACACGGATTTGAGGTTGACCTGCATGATGTCATCCCACTCTTCTTCTTTCATACGCATCAGGAGGTTGTCGCGGGTGATGCCGGCGTTGTTGACCAGAATGTCCAGCTTGCCGAACGCTTTTTCGATGTCGGCAATCAGGTTTTCGATGGTTTCGGGTTCGGCGGAATTCAATGCACGGCCTTCACCGCCCCATTGCGCCAGACGCTCGCTAATTGCTGCCGCGCCGCTTTCGCTGGTTGCCGTGCCGATGACTTTGGCACCTGCCGCCGCCAGCGTGTCGGCAATCGCCGCGCCGATACCGCGCGATGCGCCTGTTACCAAAGCGATTTTGCCGCTTAAATCTTGTGTGCTCATGTTTACTTCCTTGTTTTGGGAATGGAGTCTGTTAATTTCAGACGACCTTATAGCATAAATAGTGTGATGAATCTAATTTTTGAGGTCGTCTGAAAACATCAAAGGCTTTCAGACGACCTCAAAGAGGCTTACTCGGGTAACGTGATTTCTTGATACGGAGGCAGATCCAATATGTATCTCAACCAGTTGTCGAAGCTGTATTTTTGGTAGATTTCGGGCGGCAACTCGCGATAGGGTTTGTCGAGAAACGCTTCCATGCCGTCAAAGGTTTTACCGTCCCAAATATAGATATTGTCGGGATGATAAAAATCGTATTTGGCAACTTCGGCATTGGTGGTAATGAGCTTTTTCCGATAGCCGACCGACTCGATTGTCCGAAACGATAAACCCGTATGCACCGCCGCTTTAAAATCCAGCAAGACGCGGCTTTGCATTTCGCGTTTGATGTTGTCCTCGAACGTGAGTGGCTCTGCCGTCGCTTTGATACTGTCGGGATAAACATCGGAATGTTCGTTCAAACTGCCGTCGTTGACATGGAATATCGTGAAATCGATTTTCCAGCCTTTCTTTTCGGCGTATTCGGAAAAAGTCGAAATGGCTTTGTCCCTATCGAGATCGGGAACATGCGACCCTAGGAAATAAAAATCGTAGCGGTTTTCGGTATCGGCGTCGTTGTCTACTTCAAAATAAAAATTGGCGGCAGGAATGACTTTATCGCCGTATTTCCGATTGTCCTCGGGGTCAAAAGCATATACTTTGTCAAAAATATCAATGCTTTCCCAAATTTTGGGAAATCTGTCCAACCCGTCCCATTGGTAGGCGGCCATCAATTTTTTGGTTTTGCGTTTAACCTGTTTCAGCAGATATTTCGGGTAGATTTGTCCGTTTAAAAACAATGCGTAATCGAAATACTCGAATGTTTTTATTTTCTCCATCATTTCTTGATAAATGTTCGCGAAATGCCGAAGTCGGGCTTTTTTCCTCAAAATTTCTTTTTTCTTTTTCTGCTTCAGGACTTTTTTGCACCAGAATGCCCCCAGCCTCATTTTTAAAGACGAATACTTGAAGGGGGGCGCGATATGGTCGTAGCTGATATCGACAACTTCAAATCCTTGTTTTTCTAAATTTTGGATTAGCAATTTATAAATGTCGTTAACTTGGTACATGCCTAATAAGATAATAGGTTTCCGAGACATGGTGTGTGTCCTCCTATTGATTTTAAAATCATCAACTTATTATTTTTATACTAATAAATAGATATATTGTTACCCTGTTAAAACTGACCTTTGAAAACAGGATAGGTTTCAGATTCGGGAAACGGCAAGCGGGAGAAGGTACGGCAAACCGTACATTCTCGACGTGAAAGATGTCTTTTAACGGACATACCGCCTGCGTTTGAACAGTCGGCGTCCGCGCGGCATCGTTTATTGTGAATAGACGTTGAAAGTGCCGAAGCACTCAGTAAATAGTTTCCCTTTTATTTGTACCGCCAGTCCCGCAAATTTGCTTATCCGCTATATCTGTTTAATGGCATCTTTGTCGATATGCGGCAGCCCGATCGGTATGTTCGGCTCGATATCGAAGGCGCAGTTTATCCAGTTACTGAAGCTGTATTTGCGCTTCAATTCCGGCGCGATGGGGGCGAACGGACGGGTCAAGAAGTCTTTGAGTTCGTCGAGATTGCTGCCGTTCCAGTAGAACATATTGTCGGGATGGTAAAAATCGTAATGCACGATGGTCGGATTGGTGGTAATCAGTTTTTTGTCCAAACCGATGGCTTCAAAAATCCGCAAAGACAAGCCGTAATGCTTGCGGTTGAGGAAGTCGACCAATACGGATGATTTGGCGGCTTCTTCTAGATTCTGGCGGTAAGACAACGCGTTGGCAAACGAGAAGAACTGCACTTCGGGGATGCCCAGCGCGGCTTGCTCTTCGGCAATTTTCTTGCTCGCCAGACGGAAGTCGATATCCAAACCGATGGCGCGTGCGGCGTCACAGAATGCGCGGATGTCGCTGTTGCGGTCTTCTGCGTATGATCCGATAAAGAGGATTTTGTTTTCGGTTTTTTCAGACGACGTGAAGCTGTCGAAATAGAAACTTGTGGTCGGATGCAATACATGGTCGTATTCGGGCAGCTTGTTTTGATCAAACGGATCGAAGAAATAAAATTTGTCGAAAAATTCGATATTTTCAAAATCTTCTTTCAAAAAGGTCAGCGCTTCCCAGTTGTAATAAACCATCAGCTTGGCATGGTTGCGCAGTTTGGAAATAAACTCTTTCGGATACGCGCCCAGCCAAATCATGAAACAATAATCCGCCTGCTCGGGATATTGTTCCAACAACGCTTCCAGCCGCTCTTCCACCAAACGAAACATTACCCGTTTCTTGAAATCCCTCTGTCCGAGGACGTTGCGGTACCAGATTTTCTGCATGCGCTGGAAGATGCTTTTGTATTTGAATTCTTTTTCTTCGTAAGTCAGGGACAGTACGTCGAAGCCGCACTTCTCCAGATTCTCAATGATGAGTTCATGGATTTTGAACAGCTCCGGCATAGCCAGGATAACGGTTTTCTTTTTCATAATTGTCGTACGGTAAAGAGGAAGGGTTGTCTGAAAATATAGTGGATTAACTTTAAACCAGTACGGCGTTGCCTCGCCTTGCCGTACTATCTGTACTGTCTGCGGCTTCGTCGCCTTGTCCTGATTTAAAGTTAATCCACTATATAATCAGCCGCAGCAATCATCGGAAAACTTAGATAATAAATTTCAAGGACAAATCATGATAGCGAATACCGAACCACAAAAATACGCCCGCAGCCTGCACGCACCTATCAGCTTGGGCACAACTTCAGACGACCGCTTTATGCCTCGCGGCTACCTCGCGCATTTCGCTACTCTGCCGCAATTGGTATTGACCGAAAAGCTGGACGGGCAAAACAACTGCTTCGCCGCCCACGGCCTTTATGCCCGCAGCCATGCCGCCCCTACCCAACATCCGTGGGACAAACCGCTGCTGCAACGCTGGCAGCACATCAAAGACGACTTGGGTGACCTCGAACTTTTCGGCGAAAACATGTACGGTATCCACTCCATCGCCTATTCGCAGTTGGAAAGCTATTTTTACCTTTTTGCCGTCCGTCGCGGCGGACATTGGCTGTCGTGGGAAGAAGTTAAATTCTATGCCCAGCTGTTCGACTTCCCCACAGTCCCCGAACTTCCCATCGTGCAGCCGCTTACCGACTTCACCCAAAAATACACCGACGAAGACACCGCTTTGGCGCAATGGCTGCTCGCCAATTTAGGTGCAACATGGACAGACAGCGTGCAAACCGCAGGCAAACTCGGCGGCTACGACCCGAAAACAGGCGAAGCATGCAGCGAAGGCTTCGTCATCCGCAACGCCTCCGGTTTCGCCACCAACAACGGTAACCTGCCCGTACAGTCCAACGAGTTTGACAACCTCTTTAAACTTGTTCGCGCCAAACACGTTAAAACCGATGTGCATTGGACAAAAACTTGGAAGCCCGCCCGCCTTATCGACTACGACAAATACCATTGGCAAAGCTGGCAATTTCAGACGACCTGAAGTCAAGTCATCCAATAATAAGAAAGACGACCATGTGGACATTCCCCCATTACACACCCGGCAAACTTCCCGACTGGCAAGCCTTGGAGCATCGCTTCAGCTGGTTTGCCGATATGAAAAACGTGCCGCAGGATCCTGAATGGCACGCTGAAGGCGATGTATTCGTCCATACCAAAATGGTGTGCGAAGCCCTGCTGCAACTGCCCGAATTCCAAGCACTCAGCGAGCAGGAGCAACATATCTTGTTTGCCGCCGCTATGCTGCATGATGTAGAAAAACGCAGCACCACTAAAAGTGAGATCCAAGACGGCAAAGAGCGGATTGTGTCGCCGAACCATGCCAAAAAAGGCGAATACACCGCCCGCACCCTGCTTTATACCGAACTTGCCGCGCTGTTTGCCGTGCGCGAAGCGATAGCCAAACTCGTGCGCCTGCACGGACTGCCGTTGTGGGCAATCGACAAACCGAATCCGGAACGCGCCGCCATCGCCGCTTCTTTGCAGGTCAATACCGCCCACCTCGCCATGCTTGCCAAAGCCGACGTTCTAGGTCGCATCTGCCGCGACCAACAGGATATCCTGCTGCGCATCGACTTGTTCCGCGAGCTGTGCAAAGAAAACGGCTGCTGGGGCAAAGCGCGCAATTTCGCCAGCGATTACGGCCGCTATCTCTATCTCAACGGCCGCAGTGACATGCCCGATTACCAACCGTTTGACGACCGAACCTTTGACGTATACGCCATGTGTGCCATAGCAGGCAGCGGCAAAGACAGCTATATCCGGCGACACTTTGCCCATCTGCCCATGCTGTCGCTGGACGACATCCGCCGCGAGCGCAAACTCGACCCCGCCGACCCGAAACACACCGCAGAAGCCGTGCGCTTGGGTAAAGAGCAGGCAAAAGAATACCTGCGCGCCCGCACGTCATTTGTCTTTAACGCCACCAACCTCAACCGCGACCTGCGCAGCAAGTGGCTGCCTATGTTCGCCGACTACGGCGCGCGGGTACACCTGATTTATTTGGAAGTGCCTTACACGCAATTGCTGTCGCAAAACCGTAACCGCGAACATTCCGTGCCGAATGATGTGATACACCGTATGATCAACAAGCTGGAAATCCCCGATTACAGCGAAGCGCATACGGTGGATTTTGTAGTTTCCGGTTAACCGGCCCGCATCCGAAGTGCAGTTGTCAACCATAAAGGTCAGGCAGCCTGCGAAAATGAGCATCCATCAAATTTCTGGATTTATCTGGGATTGAATAGAAAAGGTCGTCTGAAATCTTGAACTGGCCCCCAAATCTTGGACACTCATAAAAGCCTATTCAGGCGCTCTGTG
>CAJZEA010000114.1:0-5595 GCA_915066515.1 uncultured Neisseria sp.
CTTCAGCACCTTAGAGAATCGTTCTCTTTGAGCTAAGGCGAGGCAACGCCGTACTTGGTTTAAAGTTAATCCACTATAAATTAGCGGCTTTCCGCCCATCGTCAGGACTTTAGAAAATCACCGTGCTGTTAACGCCACGCGGCGACAAACTCGTTCCAATGCTGCTTGTCCTGAGCCTGTCCGGTCAGGTAATGCTTCAGCCGTTTGACTTCCACTTCATACTCGTCCGCATCCAAAGCGCCGCTCATCAGGCGGAAGCGCAGGAACATCAAATAAGTGTTTGCCGCATCGGTTTCGCAATAATCGCGGATGTCTTTCAGACGACCTGCGTGGAACGCCTCCCAAACTTTACTACCGTCCATGCCCAGTTTGCCGGGGAAGCCACAAAGTTTCGCCATATCGTCCAGCGGCACATTGGCACGCGGTTGGTACAGGGCGAGCAGATCCATCAGGTCGCAATGGCGGTTGTGGTAGCGGCTGATGTAGTTGTTCCACTTGAAATCACGGCTGTCGCCGAAATCGCCCTCGCCCATGTCCCAATAACGCGCCGCTGCAATGCCGTGTATCAGCGCGCGGTAATGCAGGACGGGCAGGTCGAAGCCGCCGCCGTTCCAACTGACCAATTGCGGCGTATGGCTTTCGATAAGGTCGAAAAACTTGGCGATCATTTCCTCTTCGCTGTCGTGCATTTCGCCTATGGTGCCGACGTGGATTTTGTCCTGCCCCCAACGCATACAGCAGGAAATGGCAACTACTTGGTGCAGGTGGTGCTGCATAAAATCAGAGCCGTTTTGGGCGCGGCGTTTCTGCTGGGCAAACAAGACCACCTCGTCGTCCGGCAAAGAGGCAGGCAGGTCGTACAACAGGCGGATGCCGTTCACATCAGGTACGGTTTCAATATCGAAAGCCAAAATCGGGGTCATGGGCGACTCCTCAAATTCAGTCAAAACAGATTAAAACAGACAACAGGATAACGGCATTGTGGCATGTTTCCGCATTTATTGACAGTCAAATCACACCGCCGCCCCACCATTCCATCTGCCTGTACACCTACCCAAAACACCGTCAAAACAGTAAAATCCCCCTTTTATCCCAATTCGAACCATAAGCCATGCTCACCTTCCAACAAATCATCTTCAAACTCCAAACATTCTGGGCAGACAAAGGCTGCACCGTCATCCAACCTTTCGACATGGAAGTCGGCGCCGGTACTTCCCACCCCGCCACCTGCCTGCGCGCGCTCGGCCCAGAGCCTTGGTTTGCCGCCTACGTCCAACCCAGCCGCCGCCCCAAAGACGGCCGCTACGGCGACAACCCCAACCGCCTGCAACACTATTACCAGTTCCAAGTTGCCCTCAAACCCGCCCCCGCCAATATCCAAGACCTCTATCTCGATTCCCTGCGCGAATTGGGCATCGACCCCAAAGTCCACGACATCCGTTTCGTTGAAGACGACTGGGAAAACCCCACCCTCGGCGCATGGGGCTTGGGCTGGGAAGTCTGGCTCAACGGCATGGAAGTGACCCAGTTCACCTACTTCCAACAAGTCGGCGGCATCGACTGCACCCCCGTACTCGGCGAAATCACCTACGGCATCGAACGCTTAGCGATGTATCTGCAAGGCGTGGAAAACGTCTACGACCTCGTCTGGGCAAAAACGCTCGACGGTAACACCGTCACCTATGGCGACGTGTACCACCAAAACGAAGTCGAACAATCCACCTACAACTTCGAATACAGCGATGCCGACTGGCTGCTGCGCCAGTTCAACGACTACGAAGCACAAGCCAAACGCCTGCTCGCCGAAGAAAACGCCAGCCTCGCCCTGCCCGCCTACGAGCTGGTCCTCAAAGCCGGACACACCTTCAACCTCTTAGACGCACGCGGCGCCATTTCCGTTACCGAACGCGCCACCTACATCGGCCGCATCCGCGCGCTGAGCCGCACCGTAGCGCAGAAATACGTCGAAAGCCGCGAAGCATTGGGCTTTCCTTTAATTAAATCAAAATCCTAATAGGTGTTGATATGTTCCGCAAAACGCTTGCCGCCGCAACACTGGCCCTCGTTTTTTCTGCAACTGCTCAGGCTGCGCCTTTATCGTTTAAAGACAAAATATTGGAAGCCCAATCCTGTTCCGGCAAAAACAGTGAAGGCAAACCCCTTTGCCATCAACTTACTGTCGGCTATCCGATTACCGGCGATAAACATTTGGATGACTGGGTCAGAAAACAAATGGGGGGCAAACTGCCTACGCAAAAATCGGTTCAGACGACCTTAATACGCGACAAAGACGTAAAGGAGACCAATCGGGAAAATAGGAAACTCGGCAAAGATGATGGCTCTCCTTGTGCGTTGGACTATGTGGATACGTTAGAACTGGAAGGCTATACGCCCAACTATGCCGTTTTCGGACAAGAAGATTGGGAATATACCTGTGGCGCACACGGAAACGGCGTGCACACGCTGATGGTGTTGAAACGCGGCATTGCCAATCCGAAGCCGCTTAAATTGGATGATATCCTGTTGCCCGGACAAAAAGCAAAGCTGACGCATCTGATTAAAGAAGCCTATGTCAAGTATTTGGTGGAAAGCCGAGATGGTGACGAAAAAAGCGCGCGGAAATATATTGTCGAGTATAACGGCAATGATTTTTCCGCTACGGAAAACTGGCGTTTCGATAAAAACGGCTTGACTTTCCTGTATCAAAGTTACGAAATTGGTGCGTATTTTTTAGGCAGACCTGAATTGACCATTCCCACTAAGGATTTGCAGGGAATCGTGAAACCTGAAATTTTGAAGGAGTCAGAGCATTATAAGGGTGCAGAATAACTTTTAAAGTATGAGCCTGTCGGGCTGTATTTGAAGTTGAGGCCGTCTGAAAAGTCATTTTCAGACGGCCTCATGCTTTCGCCGACGATATTACAGGGAAATACCGTTTGCTTTCAACAGTTGGTCAATTTGTTCCTGTGCCTTCTGCCGTTTTACTTGCTGGATAACGGCTTCTTTTACTTGTTCAAACGGCGGTGCATCCTGTGCTTGCTCGGAGGCAGTAATTTTGAACAGGTAGAATTCGTTTTGATAGGCTACCGGCTCGCGGCTGACATCGCCTTTTTGCATATTGCCGACGATATTTGCAATTTCTACCGGAAGGCGGCCAATCGGCAAAGGTTCTTGCATGGCGGGCTGATCGGGATTGGGGTAGCGTTCCATCAGTTTCTCGAAGCTTAAGCCTTTCAGCAGCAGTTGCTGTGCGGCGCGTGCTTCGTCTGCTGTGGCAAAACGGACTTGTGCCAGCTTGACGATTCGGGTCAGGTTGCCGTAAGCGGCAAGTGCCTCGCTGTCGCTGACGGAAACGGTTTTAACCAAGTGTTCTTCGTATTGGGAGGCATAGAATTGCGCTTCCAAATTCTTCCAACGTGCTTGGACGGCAGGCTGTTTGTCCAAGCCCAGTTTTAAGGCTTCTGCTTTCAGTATGTCGGTTACAGCCAAAGTCTTTTCAATTTGCTGGCGGGCATCAGGCGGAAGTTGGGTTTGTTCCGTATTGCCAAACTGTTCCAGCATGGCATCCACACGCGCCGAATCAATTTGGGGGGCAGCGATGGAAATGCCGGTTAATGCCAGTGCGATAAAAGTGAGTAGTCGTTTCTGTTTCATGTTTTTTCCTATTTGTTTGCCGGGGTAATGGTGGCTTTTTGATACAGCGCATCGACAGCCCGGCTGATTTTCTGTTGCTGCAGGCTGCGACGGATGTTGTTTTGAACCTGTTCGAATGGCGGTAGTTGCAGCGGGCGTTTGTCGTGGATATAGAAAATGCCGAATACGCCGTTGCCGACAACCGGTGTGGATGTAAACTGTCCTTTTTTCAAGTCTTTTACGGCGGCGTAAATCGGCGGCACGCTTTGTTCAAGGTCTTTTAATGCATCAAATTCGGGATTGATGCCGCCGGTTTGTTTGACTGTTGGATCGGCGGAATATTTGCGGGCAGTATCGGTAAACGGTTTTTTTGCCTTCAGGTCTTTGATGGCCTGTTCGGCATCTGCTTTTTTGGGTGTCAGTATTTCACCAAGTTGGACTTCACTGCTGCCTTGATAGTATTTTTTGCTTTCGTCATAGGCCTGGCGAACTTCTTGGTCGCTGACGGGGTCGGTTTGGACGATGTGGGCAACAAAGGCTTCGGCCAGCAGTTCGGCCTGGAAGTCTTCCCATTGTTGTTTGAAGTCGGGATGTTTATCGGCGCCTTGTTCTTTGGCTGATTTGCGTGCATTTTCGCTGGCGGTTTTAAACTCCTGCCCTTGTTCTAGTTTCAGACGGCGTGCTTCCTGATTGACCAATATGCGGGTAACGGTGTTGCTGAGAAGTTCGTTGCGCAGTTCGGGAGAATCGGGAATTTGAGGATTGTCTTGGCGGATCAGTTTGATTTGCCGGTCGATTTCATGGCTGTCGATTTTATTGCCGTTTACGGTTAGCAGGGTTTCGGCCATTAGGCCGCCTGAAAACAGTGCCATAATCAATGCAGGGAGAAGGTGGTGCTTTTTCATTTTGTTTCTCGCTTAAATCTGATGGAAGTATTCGTCGGGTGTGAGCGCGCGGATGCTGAGGGCATGGATGCGGCCGTCTGAAAACCATTCGTGCAAAGCCTCTTTAACCATCCGTTGACGCTGAAGGCGCAGGATGCCGTTAAAGGCCGTACTTACCACAAGGATGCGATAATGTCCGCCGCCTTTATTGCCGGTATGTCCGGCATGGAGGTGGCTTTCGTCGGAGAATTCGAATATCTCGGGACTTAAATGCCCTAAGGCCGTCTGAATTTGCTGTTCCGTGCAGAGCGTCATTTAAAAACCGCTTTATAGGGTTTGATCAATATTTCTTCGTATACGCCCGCTGCCACATAAGGGTCTTGCTCCGCCCATTCTTGGGCTGCATCGAGTGAGGGGAAAGAAGCGATAATCAGGCTGCCGGAAACACGGTCGGCGTTGTCGGGTAATGGGTTTGGACCGGCAGTAAGCAGGCGGCCTTCAGATTGCAGGTGTTCCAAGCGGGCCAGATGGTCGGGCCGGGCTGCCATACGTGCCTCATGCACATCTTCGCCGTCTGTTGCCAGCAGCATATAGTATTGTTCAGTCATTTTTGTTCTCCTTGGGGAGGTAACGGTTCAGATAGATAACTTGTGCCAAAGAAAAAAGGAAAGTCAGCGGAATGGCACCGAAAAATTTGTAATTGTTCCAGACGGCCTCACGCTCTGCGGAAAAAGGATAAGCGACAGCCAAATTGACAAAACCCATAATAATAAGGAAGAACATCCAGCTTATTGCCAATTTTTTCCACACGGCATCCGGTAACGAAATCTCTTTACCCAGTAGGGCTTGAAGACCGTTTTTCTTAATGATGTTGCTGATTAGGATGGCAATGGCGCCGGCCCAAAAGAGCAGGGTTGGTTTCCACATGATGAAGGTGCGGTTGCCGGTTAAAATGGTGGCTCCGCCGAAAACGACGATTAACAACAGGCTGACCCATTGCATTGTTTCCAGTTTCTTGAATTTCAACCACAAAAATGCCGCCTGGGCAATACCGGCAACAACGGCAACAGACGTTGCC
>CAJZEA010000115.1:0-5575 GCA_915066515.1 uncultured Neisseria sp.
TGAGCTAAGGCGAGGCAACGCCGTACTGGTTTAAAGTTAATCCACTATAAAAATTGGGAAACGATTTGCCAAGCAGTTCAGCACATTAGGCCACAGAAGCCAATTCTTTCCTCATGGCATCAATCACCGCCTTATAGTCCGGCTTGCCAAAGATGGCGGAACCTGCCACAAAAGTATCGGCACCCGCTGCCGCGACGGCGGCGATATTGTCGGTTTTGATGCCGCCGTCTACTTCGATGGCGATGTGCCGCCCGCTTTGCGCTTCGTACCGATCCAACATCGCCCGCACTTGACGGATTTTTTCAAGGGTATGCGGAATGAAGCTTTGTCCGCCGAAACCGGGGTTGACCGACATCAACAATACCATGTCCAACCTGTCCAATACGTTTTCCAAAACGTAGGCGGGAGTGGCCGGATTCAACACCAATCCTGCCTGACAGCCCGCATCTTTAATCAGGCTGAGGCTGCGGTCGATATGGCGGCTGGCTTCGGGATGAAACGTGATAATCGACGCCCCTGCTTTGGCAAATGCCTGAATCAGATCGTCAACGGGTTCGACCATCAGATGCACATCAATCGGCACGGTGGCATAAGGCTTCAACGCCGCGCAGACCATAGGGCCGAAAGTCAGATTCGGCACATAATGATTGTCCATCACGTCGAAATGAATCAAATCGGCTCCCGCTTCGATAACTTTCGTTACTTCCTCACCCAAACGGGCAAAATCGGCGGATAAGATACTGGGCGCAATACGGAAATTGTGGTTCATAGAAATCCAGTCGGATGGTGTGGTTTGATAAACGGATAATTTTTCATATTCTACCACCAACGCCTCACGCAACACTAACTATGCATTATTAATATTTAACAAAAGTAAGCATATGCATAAATAATTATAGGTTAAGGATATGTTTTGTCAGAAATAAAATAAAGATATGAAGTTAACAAAAGTTAACTGGAGGGATACTGCCTTTCACACGCTAATCGGGTATATTTGCGCGGTTACGGAAACTAGGAAAACGCTGTGTCTGTCGGATTCAAATCTTATTTACCCCTCTGTGCATTATCGGTTGCGCTGCTGACGGCTGTCGGTCAAGCGCACGCCGGCCCCCAATATATCAAGCTGGACGATTTTCAAGCCAATTGCGACATCCGCTCCCTTAATCTGACGCAAGACCAACACAATGCTTTGCGCCGTATCCGTAATGATTACAAACAGGCATCGGACAAGGCATACCGCAAACTCGTCCGCACAGACCGTAACCGCCGCCAAGTCATTATGAAAATCCTTGCGGCAGATAATTTCGATCAAAACAACGCCCGCGATTATGTCGAAACCCGCTACTTGTCAAGCATGGATTTCGCCGTGGAAGAATTGGAAATCCAACATCGCTTCTACCACCTGCTCAATCCGCGCCAACGCCAGATTTGGCTCTCTTCCTGCCTTCGCTGACATATCGCTTTCCTGATTGGTCCGTACAAAAAGGTCGTCTGAAATCCTGTTTCAGACGACCTTTTGAACGATATGGCGATTCAAAGCGATGCTATTGGAAGAAATTGAACCGGAAAAGCTTTCCCTACCCTTATCCTCCCGCAGATTTCAGTACGGCAGGCCTATTTCCCAAAAACTCAATCCAAAACCCGTTGTTCCGGCAAACGCCCTGCCCAATCGCACGAAAACTGCCAAGCCGAACGCCCCGAGCGGTTACCGCGCATTTGCGCCCATTGCAATGCCGCCTTGTGTGCCGTTTCATCAAAATCCACGCCGAAATCATCCAACCAATTTTCAACCGCTTGGAGGTAGTCGTTTTGATCAAACGGATAAAAACTCAACCATAAACCGAAACGGTCGGACAGGGAAATTTTTTCCTCAACAGCTTCTTTTTGATGAATTTCGCCGCGTATGCCCGTTGTCCCGATATTTTCATCCATATATTCAGGCATCAGGTGGCGCCGGTTGGACGTCGCGTACACCAACACGTTGCTGCATCTTTGCGACAAACCGCCGTCCAATGCGGTTTTCAGGGCTTTGTAGGTTTCATCGCCGGTTTCAAACGATAGGTCATCGCAGAATACGATGAATTTTTCGGGACGGTCTTTCAGCAAAAAAAGCAGCGCGGGCAGGCTGACCAAATCGCTCTTATCAACTTCAATCAGACGCAGCCCTTGTTCGGCATATTCGTGCAACAGGGCTTTGACCAGCGAGGATTTACCCGTTCCGCGTGAACCGCTCATCAAAACATTATTCGCGGAGCGGCCTGCCAAAAACTGCTCGGTATTGCGTTTGAGTTTTTCGGTTTGCGTCCCGACGGCAGCCAGACGGTCAAGCGGGAATGTATGCGGGTTTGGCAGGCTCTCCAAAATCCCTTTTTTACCGACGCTGTGCCAACGGTAAGCCAAAGCGTTCCAGTCGGTTTTGCCGGGTTCTTCGGGCAATACCAAATCAAGACGGTTTAAAACGGAATAGGCTTTTTGCAAAAAGGCGGCGAGTTTCATATGTGCTCCTATTGTCCTGATATAACAGGATTTTGCTGCGCCATCACGCGCATCACGGTATCGACAACGGCTTGGGTTTGCGGATCGATTTCGATATTGATGACGTCGCCCTCTTTCCGGCTGCCGAACAAAGTGCGCGTCAAAGTTTCCGGAATCAGGTGGACATTGAATTCCGTATCGGTAACGTCGCCTATGGTCAGGCTGCAACCGTCCAAGCCGACAAAGCCTTTGCTCAAAATATAGGGCTTGAGTTCAGTCAGCAGTGCAAACCATACCGTGCGGTTAAACTCGCTGCGATCTATCCGCGTAATCTGCGTAGTCGTCATGATATGCCCGCTCATGACGTGTCCGCCGATTTCATCGCCGAAACGGGTGGCACGTTCGAGATTGACGGCATCTCCCGTTTTCAGACGACCTAAATTGGTCTTTTCCAAGGTTTCTTTCATCAAATCAAAGCTGACCGTATCGCCGTCAATTTGGGTAATAGTCAGGCAGCAGCCGTTGTTGGCGATGGATGCGCCGATTTGCAGATGCTCGGTCATCCCATCGGGCAGTTTGACAACATGGGTGCGGAAATCAGCGGACGGTTCGCGGATAGCGATAATTTCGCCGACACCTTGGACGATACCTGTAAACATGGGAGATTCTCCAATCGGTTTATTTGATGCGTTTGAAAACCAAATCCCAAACGCCGTGCCCCAAACGTTTGCCGCGGGCTTCAAATTTCGTTTCGGGACGGTAGTCGGGCGTAGGCGCGTAATCGGCGGCGGTATTTTGCAAATTGTCAAAACCGCTCAACACTTCCAGCATCTGCTGCGCGTATTCTTCCCAGTCGGTCGCCAAATGGATATAACCACCGACTTTCAGCTTGGGCAGCAGTTTCTGCACAAACGGCGTTTGCACCAAGCGGCGTTTGTTATGGCGTTTTTTGTGCCAAGGGTCGGGAAAGAAAATGTGGATGCCGTCGAGCACGTCGTCTGAAAGCATATTTTCGACCACTTCGACCGCATCGTGCCGCATCACGCGGATATTGCCGATGTGTTCTTCTTCAATCAATTTCAAAATGTTGCCGACGCCGGGACCGTGCACATCAATCGCCAAAAAGTCGGTATCAGGCAGGCGCTTGGCAATTTCAACAGTCGCCACGCCCATGCCGAAACCGATTTCCAACACCTTGGGACGGTCGCTGCCGAAACGCTGATTCAAGTCCAACACGGAATCTTGGTAATCGATGCCGAATTGCGGCCACATCGTATCAATGGCACGCTGCTGCGCCGCAGTCATATGCCCTTGACGCAACACAAAGCTGCGGATGGAGCGTTTGTGCGCTTCAGGAACGGTGGAATCTGGAGTTATTTCGTTCATAAATTATTTCTTGTATCTGATAAAACTGGGGAAAGGTCGTCTGAAAATCTGCGATATGGTTTCAGACGACCTCTGAATGTATGGGGTCAACCGTTAAACGGTTCGGTTTATCATTGATAAACAAGCATAAGCCAAGCTGCTGACAGTATCAATCCTGCCGAACTCGTTTGTTTGCTGTTTTAAAGCATGACTAAATGGCTCACTTGGAGCTTAGGCACGCATTCTTGTTCATCCACTATAATCCACTATATCGTTAATGAAATCACTATCACTGACAATATGCTGTTTGACGAAAAGGTCGTCTGAAAGATTCAGACGACCTTTGACTGATAAATGCAATATCAGCAGTTTAATTCAACTGACTGAATACACTTATTTTTTCTTTTGAGCCGGCAGGTCGGTACAAGTACCCAGCGCCACTTCGGCAGCCATACCGATGGATTCGCCCAAGGTCGGGTGCGGGTGGATGGTTTTACCGATGTCTTCAGCGTCGCAGCCCATTTCGATGGCCAGACAGATTTCGCCAATCATATCGCCGCCGTTCGGACCAACGATACCGCCGCCGATGATACGGCCGGTTTCGGCATCAAAAATCAGCTTGGTGAAGCCGTTATCGCAACCGTTGGCAATCGCGCGACCGGAAGCAGCCCACGGGAAGTTGGCTTTGGTAATTTTACGGCCGGATGCTTTGGCAGACAATTCGGTTTCGCCAACCCATGCCACTTCGGGAGCGGTGTAAGCCACGCCCGGAATCACGCGGGCATCGAAGTAGGCTTTGTGTCCGGCGCAATTTTCAGCGGCAACGTGGCCTTCATGAACGGCTTTGTGCGCCAGCATAGGCTGACCGACGATGTCGCCGATGGCGTAGATGTGCGGCACATTGGTACGCATTTGTTTGTCGACTTCGATGAAGCCGCGGTCGGTTACGGCAACGCCTGCTTTTTCGGCGCTGATGAGTTTGCCGTTAGGCGCACGGCCGGCGGCAACCAATACGGCATCGTAGCGTTGCGGCTCTTTCGGCGCGTTCGCACCTTCGAAGGTAACGTAAACGCCGTCTTCTTTCGGCTCGACTGCGACGGTTTTGGTGTTGATCATGATGTTGTCAAAACGGTATTCGTTTTGTTTTTGCCATACTTTCACCAAATCGCGGTCTGCACCTTGCATCAGGCCGTCCATCATTTCAACGACGTCGAGGCGTGAACCTAAAGTGCTGTAAACCGTACCCATTTCGAGGCCGATGATACCGCCACCGATAATCAACAGCTTGCCCGGTACTTCTTTCAGAGCCAAAGCGCCGCTGGAATCGATGATGCGCGGATCTTCAGGGATAAACGGCAGCTTGGTTACGCGGCTACCCGCTGCGATGATACAGTTTTTGAACGCAACGATTTTTTTCTCGCCGGTAAGCGTAGCTTGCTCGTACACATCGCTGGTAGTCAGCGACACTTCCAAGTGGTGCGGATCCAAGAATTGACCGTCGCCTTGGATAACATCCACTTTACGGCCTTTTGCCATACCTGCCAAACCGGTAGTCAGGCGGGAAACCACGCCTTCTTTGTAGCCGCGCAGCATGTCGATATCGAGTTCAGGCTCGGGGTATTTGATGCCGTTGGCAGCCAAGTGGCGCACTTCGTCAATAACGGCAGCGTTATGCAACAAGGCTTTGGAAGGGATACAGCCGACGTTCAAGCAAACGCCGCCCAAGGTTTTGTAA
>CAJZEA010000116.1:0-5530 GCA_915066515.1 uncultured Neisseria sp.
TTCGCATGCTGGAATCAAAATCCAGTGTCTTAACCGCTTGACGACTCCCCAACTTTATCAAATCATTTGAAACAAAGGATGAATGTCTAAACCTTCAACACAATATGCTTCATATGATTGTGAAACTTGTTGGTATATATTGTTTGCTTTTTGCTGACTATCCGTAGAGAGAAATATACATGCTCCAGATCCTGTCATTAGCGCAGAACCATATTTGGATAATTCACAATAAGCTTTCCAAACCTCAGGATATTCCTGAAAAACAACAGCCTGCATATCATTTCTAAACGGCTGCAAAGATTGGAAAGTCGGCATTATGCTTGGTTTGGAATTTCGTGTCAAGTTTTCATGCGAGAAAATTTTAGCAGTAGAAACATGTACCGACGGTTTGACTATCACATACCATTGTTTAGGAATTTCTATTTTGACTAATTGCTCACCGATTCCTCGCGCAAAAGCACTTTGCCCAAAAACGAAAAACGGCACATCCGCACCCAAACCGACCGCCAAATCAATAAGCTGTTGCCTTGTCAGCCGACATTGCCACCATTGGTTTAACACGGTTAACACGGTTGCTGCATCGGAGCTGCCTCCGCCCAATCCTCCTCCGGTCGGAATTTTTTTCTCCAACCAGATTTCCACACCACGACAGGAACCGGTATGTTGCTGCAAAGAAAGTGCGGCACGATAAGCCAAATCTTGTTCGCAGGGAATACCTTCAGTAGGATTATGCAGAATAATCTTTTTATCGTCTCGTGGCTTCAGGCAGACGGTATCATACAGCCCGATAAGGCAGAAAATACTTTCTAAATTATGGTATCCGTCATCCTTTCTGCCCGTAATACGCAAATCGAGATTCAACTTAGCAGGCGCGGGAAAGGCTTGAGCGTCTGAAGGAATGTCCATATCAAGCTCTTTTTTTTTATTTTTTAAGGCGGGCTGCACATTGCGTCTGATCGCTGGCAGCAGGTTCGTGGTTGACTTCGTCAAATACCAGACGGACATTTAATTTGGCATTTTCCAATTGAAGGATTTTCGGTTTGCCTTCAGTATTGGTGCTGCGCGTAATAGTCCAATCAAATTGCTCCAAACGACCATCGGGCAACAATCGATATGGCGCATTGGCAACGCGTTTGCCATCCGCCCAAATATGCAGATATTGAACAGGCAATTCATAGCCCAAAAGTTTGTTACTGAGCTCTTCTGCCGTTTCTGCCTGATAGACTCGACCTTTGTTGTCCACAGCCAGCACACCTTGATTGTCTTTACATAACTGTCCGACCGTACTGCCCAAAGGTGTATTGACGCTAATGGTTTGGACTTGATTTTGATATGACCAGTCAAAATTGGCGTAAGAGCCTTTTTCTTCGACTTTTACTGCCAATCGTCCATCCGCAGTGAAATCATTGACATTCTCCGCCGGCTTCCAATAATTTTGTTGAGACAAATTAGGGTGCACACAAGCGGCAAGCAAAGTCAGTGTTGCAATAGATACAATGGTTTGTAATTTCATAAATACTCCCAAAAGGTCGTCTGAAAACTGTCTATCATCCCAGCTTCTTCCAAAGCCTTGTTTTCAGACGACCCCTTTCATTATTTCGTTTTTACGGAACGCCCAGATTGGGCTTTTTTCGTTGCTTTAGGAGCAGCCTCCACGCCGAAACGCTTCATGGTTTCCCGCAATATTTTCATATCGCCTTCACCCTTCAGGCTGTCCGTCCATATTTTTTTGGCTTTTTCCTGCTCTCCGGATGCCCACAATGCTTCGCCCAAGTGTGCGGCAACTTCTGCATCGGGATATTTTTCAAACGCATATTGCAAATAAGGCAATGCGGTTTGCACATCGTCTTTCAGGAAATACGCCCAACCCAAACTGTCATTGATGGCGGGGTTTTCCGGCTCGATTTGATAAGCAGCCTGAATCAGTTTAAAGGCCTCGTCTAAATTTTTCTTGGTTGGGGACAGCAAAATATAGCCCAAAGCATTCAAACCGTTGGCGTTATCCGGCGCCAATTCGACTACACGGCGCAAATCGGCAATGGCTTTGCCCTGATCGCCCATACGGTCATAAATCATAGCGCGTTGGTACAAAGCATCAGGCAACTGCTCCGCTGCATCCGGCTGTCGGCTTATCTTGGGCAACATTTTATTCAGTTCGGACAAAGCCTCTTGCAAATTATCGTGTTTGGACAAAGCAAACAGGGTAACCCGTTGCAATTCCTTACTGCCGAAGTAACGCCCTTCCTGCTCGGGCAGGCTTTGCGCCCTACGCGCTTCCGCTAAGGCTGCCTTACCGTTTCCTTGTTCAGCCTCTAATGAGGCACTAAAAACTGCCTTATCAAAAACATAACTGGGGGCAACAACTTTCGCAAGCCATTGTTTTGCTTTGGGATAATCTTTAACGTCAGCATAAGCCATCGCACCAATCAGAGCGGCACGGCTTTGCTGCTCGCTTGTTCCGATGTTATACGCTTTATCTAAATAATTGATGATTGTCGAAATATCGTCTTTGCGATTGTTTGCCAACAACGCCGCCTGAATATACAGGTCGGGATTCGGATTATTTTCCAACAGCGTACGCAGGCGCGCATAGGCTTTGTCGTTTTGCTTATTGGAAATCAGATTAACGATTTCCAACTCCTGCCATACGGGCGAAAGATTGCGCGTATCGGTTTGATCGAAAAAGCCGTTTAATATCTCGGGACTGCGTTGCGCCATCAGACGCAAAGTCAGTAAAGTCGGCGGCAGCATCTCTGCATCAAGCCCTGCCAAACGTTGCAATGCCGCAATGGCATGTTTCTTTTTACCGCCTTGCGCGCTGAAAATCACATCAGCAATCGCAGCTTCGGGTAAATCTTTATATTTCAAAGCTTCCTTATGGACTTGTGACGAAGCTTTCTCTGCCAACCCCGGCTGCTGGATTGCCGCTTGAGCCAACAGCAGGAAAATACGCTGATTCTGTTCTTCGCTGGCATTGGCCAAAATATCATCCAAACCATTCAAGGTCTTATCGCCCTGCCCCAGCAAGATATTGCGCAGCCAAGTCATACGTTTTTGCGCATTACCCGGAACAGGTTCGATTTCACGCCATTTTTGATAAATCATTTCCGCCTGTTGGAACGCATTGAGCGAAACCGCCATTTCCAAAGCGCGTTCCGCCACCTCCGGCGATTTGGTATTGTTCAACATCATCATGTATGTTGCCAACGCCGTACCGGCATCACCTTTCTGCAACAGTATTTCGCCGCTCAACAAGGTAAATATCTGATTTGCACGATTCTGTATATTCACACGGCGAGCCTGCTCGACCTTGAATTCATCAGGCGTAAAGCGGTTTCTCTTTTGAATAATCTGTTTCACGTCTTTCGGTGTTTTCACCTCGACGGCATTATCCTGCCTGGCGGCAGAAACTTGCACCGCAAACAACATCATGACTGCAGCGGCAATCGTGCGGGCGCGGGTTGGGGACAGCAACATAACAATCCTTTGTGTACAAAAAAGCCGCATCAGAATTCATACGGCCATAATCAAACGTAACTTTATCACAAGCGGCCAACTTTGTAGATTTAAGCAACCGTAAACCTATTGTAATATTCCTCCTTTTCAGACGACCCTATACCCTGAATTTGAACAGGTTCCCGACTATCTCTTCGCGCTTAACCACCATAATCAAATATAAGCAGACTATGGCCATCAACAATTCGACTCGAAATCAAAAAAGCTGAGTTCTGTCATTTACAGAACCCAGCTTACATCAACCGCCTGAACAAGCTTTATCAATACTGAAATATAAGGCAGTTTAAAGTTTTCAGACAACCTTACGCACCATTACAACAAATTGCTGACGAAAATCAGCAAAATCACCAACGGCACGAGGTATTTCACATAGGCAAACCAAATATTGACCGTCGTATGGTTGCCTTTATAAAGCAATTCGTCCTTCGCTTCGTCCTTCATCACAAAACCGACAAACAGCGCGGAGCCGAGCGCGGTCAGCATAAACAAGATGTTGCCGCTGATGTAGTCAAAAGCATCGAAAATATTTTTGCCGAACACGGAAACGTCTTTCCACGGACCATAGCTCAGAATGGACGGAATATTGCCGAAGATGAAGATGGCAGCCAATACAATCGTAATTGCGGCGGTACGGCGGATTTTGGTTTTCTCCTGAATCGTCGTAATCAACACTTCATAAATCGTCAGCGAAGTCGTCAGCGCGGCAATCAGAAGCAGCGAGAAGAAAATCACGGCGAACACAGGTCCAGCCCACATATTCGAGAACACAATCGGCAGGCTTTGGAACACCAAAGTCGGGCCGGAATTGGGCGCGACGCCGAAGCTGAAGAGCGACGGGAAAATCATAAAGCCCGCCAGTACGGCGATGATGGTATTGGTAATTGCCGTAATGACTGCGGTTTGAACCAGATTTTCGTTTTTATCCAAATAGCTGGACAAGGTAATCATCACGCCGAAACCCAAACTCAGGGCGAAAAATACTTGCCCCAAAACGAAGACGAAAAGTTCGGCGGTAATCTTGCTGAAATCAGGCTTCAGATAGAAAGTAATCCCTTCCATCGCGCCCGGCAGGGTAACGTTGCGCACGACCATGGCAATCAGGAATAGAAACAGCAGCGGCATCAGGTATTTCGCCGCTTTTTCAATACCGCCGATGACGCCTTTGACCAAAATCCATTGGTTCACAACAACAAACAAGAAAGTGTAGAACGCAATTTCCCAAGGGCTGTTTTCGATGTGTTCGGTGAAAAAGCTTTTCGTTATTTCGCCGCTGACAGGGCTGGAAATATTCAGGTTTCCGCTAATAATATTAACGATATAGCTGATTACCCAGCCGCCGAGCACCATGTAATACGCCATAATGCCGAACGAGCCGAGCAAGCCCATCCAGCCGACCAGTTTCCAAATTTTGGCGACAGGTTTGCCGTTCAACGAGCCGCCGAACGCGTCCAGCGCGTTCACACCTTTGCGCCGTCCGATGACGTTTTCCACCAAAATCATCGGAATACCGATAACAAACATGGCGATACAGAATAAAAACACATACGCGCCGCCGCCGTTTTCACCGACCAAATACGGGAAACGCCACGTCGCGCCGAAGCCGACAGTCGCGCCGGCAACGGTAAGGATATAAGTCAAACGGTTGGACCAAGTTTGACGGGGTTGGTTGGAAGACATAAAACACCATCTGCCTTGTTGGGAAAACTTGAAATTATACGCGAACGGATTAACGGTTCTTAACTGAATATCAAAAAGCAGTATAGTGAAAATATCTGGGAATTTTGCATTTTTCAGGGAAAAACTATAAAGACAAAGGTCGTCTTAAAACAAAACAGGGGATATAGCTGGATACACTAGGAAACCATTGTCATTTCCCACCCTA
The DNA here is from genome assembly GCA_915066515.1 of uncultured Neisseria sp. Taxonomy (GTDB): domain Bacteria; phylum Pseudomonadota; class Gammaproteobacteria; order Burkholderiales; family Neisseriaceae; genus Neisseria. The sequence goes on from CAJZEA010000116.1 coordinate 5,399, forward strand.
TTAAAATGTCAGGATTCAGACTTGAAACCACGATATGAAAAAACCTGCTTTGATCATGCAATCAAAGCAGGTTTTTATATTTGGTCGGAATGAGAGGATTCGAACCTCCGACCCCTTCGTCCCGAACGAAGT
>CAJZEA010000117.1:0-5500 GCA_915066515.1 uncultured Neisseria sp.
GCTGAGGCCTTTACAAAATCGTCTCAGCCCGACAAAATCTTGCCTAAGTCATAAACATAGTGGGTTAAGTTTAGACCAGTACCGCGTTGCTCCGCCTTGTCCTGATTTAAACTTAACCCACTATTCACACATTAAAATCCAAATAAAAAATGACCCCGCGCTATCGTTGAATCTGCCAATACACTGCTATCAATACTTTTAACAATCAGCATGTGATATTTCTATGGAGCTTGAATCATGCCCCGTTTTTTTCTAAAAACCGTTTCCATACTCACGTTAACAGCTTTGGCCGCGTGTTCCGGTCCACTCGAACGCTCAAGTTCTTCACCTGAAGGTCTTCAGAGTCCACCCAACGCAGCACTGTCTACTGCCGCCGTTGCTGAAGAAAATCTGCCTCTTGCAGAAAACACCGAACGCTACCAAGAACAACCCGACCAACCAGTCAAATCCGTTACCCAAGAGCCTGTATCTACATTCAGCATCGATGTCGATACCGGGAGCTACGCCAACGTCCGCCGATTCCTGACCAGCGGCCAACAGCCGCCCAAAGATGCTGTTCGGATTGAAGAAATCGTCAATTATTTCCCCTACAACTACCCTCTTCCTACCGACGACCGTCCATTTGCCGTTCACACTGAAACCATTGATTCTCCATGGCAACCGGAAGCCAAACTCATCAAAATCGGCATACAGGCTCAAGACACCGCGAAAAAAGACCTGCCGCCTGCCAACCTCGTTTTCCTTGTGGATGTATCCGGCAGTATGGGGGAGGAAAACAAACTGCCGCTGGTTCAAGAAACCCTACGCATCCTGACCCGACAACTGCGCCCGCAAGACAAAGTGACCCTGATTACCTATGCGTCAGGCGAAGATCTAGTGCTTCCGCCCACCTCAGGTGCAGATAAAGAAACCATCCTGAGCGCCATCGACAAACTGCGTGCAGGCGGCGCGACAGACGGCGAATCCGCACTGCAAATGGCTTATGAGCAAGCGCAAAAAGCCTTCGTACCCAACGGCATCAACCGCATCCTACTGGCGACCGATGGCGACTTTAACGTCGGCGTATCCGACACCGAAACCCTCAAATCCATGGTTGCCGAAAAACGTAAAAGCGGCGTTTCACTCAGCACCCTGGGCTTCGGCATGGGCAACTACAACGAAGACATGATGGAACAAATCGCCGATGCGGGCGACGGCAATTACAGCTACATCGACAACGAAAAAGAAGCGAAAAAAGTCCTGCAACAGCAGCTGACCTCCACACTCGCCACCGTAGCGCAGGATGTCAAAATCCAAGTCGAATTCAACCCCGCCACCGTCAAAGAATACCGCTTGGTCGGCTATACCAACCGCACCCTGCGTAATGAAGACTTCAACAACGACAGAGTAGATGCGGGCGACATCGGCGCAGGCCACAGCGTGACCGCCCTCTATGAAATCATCCCGCAGGGCAAACAAGGCTGGCTTGAAGAATCGCGCTATCAAAAAGCCCCAGCCGCTAAAGGCAGCAAAAACGAATACGCCTTTGTCAAAGTGCGCTACAAACTGCCCGGACAAAAAGACAGCCAATTGATGCAGCAAGCCGTCCCCGTCGGCAGCAAACCGCTTGACCAAGCCGACAAAGACACCCTGCTCGCCCTTGCCGCCGCTTCCTATGCCCAAGCCTTGCGCGGCGGAGAATACAACGGCAAACTCAGTTGGAGAGACATCGAAAACATGACACAAAAAGTCCAAGGCGATGACCCGTTCGGTCTAAAATCCGAATTTCTCCAACTGGTACGTACCGCCGCCGGACACGGAGGAACATCAGGTCCTTTAGTTAAAGAGTAAAATCTCAAAAGGTCGTCTGAAAACTTTTCAGACGACCTTTTATACACCCTGTCTCAACCACCATCAGGAGCCGCTTCATGTTCACACTCAAAACCGACAACGACCGCCTGCTGCTCGTATCCCCCGATTTGCGCGCGGAAATTTATCTTTACGGCGGGCTGCTCAACCGCTACGAAATCCGCCGCCCCGACGGCACATGGTTCAACATCGTCAAAGCCTACGACACCCCGCAACACGCCCGCGAGAGCCTGACCGAATGGTTCCGCAGCGGCAAGCTCAGCCCGTACGCCTGCCGCCTGCGCCACGGCAAATACAGCTTTGACGGCAAAGCGTATCAGTGCGGCAAATTCAAACTCGCCGAACACGCGGCTCACGGTTTGATGTATGACCGTGAGTTTGCCCTCGTCAACAGCCATACCGACGGCCAATCCGCCGAAGTCGAAATCCGTGCAGATTACGCACAAGACGACAGCGGCTACCCCTTCCCCTTCAGCCTGACCGTCCGCTACCGTCTCAGCGCAGACGGCTTAAGCATCCGCTCCACCGTCCGCAACCAAGGCGCAACCGCCATGCCGCTCGCAGACGGCTGGCACCCCTATTTCACACTCGGCGGCAAAACCGACGATTGGTCGATGGAAATCGACAGCAGCAAACGCCTGGGTTTCGATGCCGATTTGGTTCCCGACGGCAGCATGATCGATGATACCCGTTTTCAGACGACCTCAAGCTTGGCAGGCATCGAATTGGACAACAGCTTTGTCTTGGCACGCAGCAAACCCGCCGCCTGTACGCTTTCAGGCAACGGACTGACCCTGAGCATTTACCCCGACGCATCCTATCCCTACCTGCAAATCTTCACCCCATCGACCCGCGACACCATCGCCATCGAAAACCTCAGCGGCGCACCCGACTGTTTTAACAACGGCTTAGGGTTAATCAAGCTGGACGCGGGAGAAGAAGCCGCATTTGAAACGCGCTACCATATCGCAGCCAACCGTCCGTAAGCAGCCCGAATCTTTACCGGCAAAGCAAAGGTCGTCTGAAAACGCCCAATCAGGTTTTCAGACGACCTTTTAACCAACTGAGGCACTGGTTTCTTTGACTGAAAAACAAAAAACAGCCAGCGTCAATAAACCTAGCATTTTCAATCAAATATGCTGTATTAAATCATAACCTGACCGAAATAGCGTTGCCATATTTTTTCTTTTACCCCACTAAAAGCGAAGTCATACTGAGCGAACCGGCAACAAGGTTGTCGTTGAAAAACGTAATGGCATCATCCGGCTCGCGCAATGCCATAATACAAAGAAAAGGCAGATAATGTTCCGGCGTCGGCACGGAGAGCATCGCCTTTTCGCCCAGCCGTTCGTAATGAATCAAAGTGTCGTCATCCCGCTCGACAATCGCCTGATTGACCGCTTCACGGAACGCAAACGCCCAGTCATAACCCGCGCCGATTTGATTAATATGCGCCCTGCTCATCACGCTCAAATTATGGATAATATTGCCGCTGCCGATAATCAACACGCCCTGTTCGCGCAAGGCGGATAATTTTTTCGCCAAATTGAAATGCCATTCCGCAGATTGCGAATGGTTCAGGCTGAGCTGCACCACAGGAATATCGGCATCAGGATACAGAAATTTCAACACCGCCCACGCGCCGTGATCAAAACCGCGCGTCGGGTTCAGCTCCACATTTTCCGATTGTAATAACGACCGAACTTGCTCCGCTAATTCGGGCGAACCGGGCGCCGGATACTGCACTTGGCTGAGTTCTTCAGGAAATCCGTAAAAATCGTAAATCATTTCAGGCTGTTCGCCCGATGAAACTTGCAAACCGCTGCTGTACCAATGCGCCGAAATCATCAAAATCGCTTTCGGTTTGGCAAATTTTTGCGTAATCAGGCTGAGATTTTGGTTAAAAGGATTTTCCTTATCCAACACATTCATCGGACTGCCATGCCCAACAAACAATACAGGCATTTTTTTCATCACTGCCTCCTTAAAATATTTGATGAGGCAGATTGTACGGATAAATGATTAAGCAATAAATCTCAATTTACGAACAATATAATTTCCCAATAGGAAATGATGAAATATTTTTTAGCTTTGCTGCAAAGTTAAAAAGAGGTCGTCTGAAAGTTGAGTTTCAGACGACTTCTTGTCCTAAGAGACCGTTTTAATCAATCTCTTTTGCCAATATTCAACCGTGTTTGTCCCATCAAGCTGCGTCTGTGTTTGACTCGGCTTTGCCGTTCTCCTACAAAGTTTTCGGCAATACTTTCCACGCCGACAATTCGGGATTGTACTGTCTGCCTTACCCAATCAAGTCCATTTGCGTCATATACCGGTTCATTTCCAACATCACGCCTGCTTTTTATCAACAAATGCTGCGCCCGTTTTGGATGAGGTCGTTTTGCACGGTTCGGCAAGTGTCGTTTTGTGCGCCTGTTTCCGCCCATTTTTTGAGCATTTCAAAACCTCGGTCGTCTGAAATTTGACGCCACCCTGCCTTGGTGTTATTAATAATTCCTATTCACAAACAAACAGGAACAAACATGAAAAAAGTTGGTAATAAAGTGGTCGTTGTGGGCTTGGGCGCGGTCGGTGTCAGCTATGCCTATTCCATGCTCAACCAAGCCTTGTGCGACGACATGGTTTTAATCGACATCAACCGCACGCGCGCGGAAGGCGAAGCGCGCGACTTCCGCCACGGAATGCCTTATGCCGCCTCGCCTGCGCGTATTTACGTCGGTGATTACGATGATTGTTCGGATGCGGACATCGTGTGTATTTGCGCCGGCGCGGCGCAGGCTCCCGGCGAAACACGTTTGGACTTAATCGACAAAAACCTGCGCATCTTCCGCGACATCGTTTCGAAAGTCATGGCTTCGGGCTTTGACGGCATCTTCTTAGTTGCCTCCAATCCTGTGGACGTACTGTCTTATGCCGTTTTGCGCTTTTCAGGGCTGCCCAAAGAGCGCGTTATCGGCTCGGGCACTATCCTTGACTCCGCCCGTTTCCGCGTTTGTCTGGGCAACGAATTCGACGTCGCGCCTTGGAGCGTCGATGCCATGATGATCGGCGAACACGGCGACAGCATCATTGCGCTTTGGAGTACCGCCAACATCGCGGGTATGTCCGTTCAGAAGATGTTGGAACAATCAGAAGACGGGCAGGCGCGTATGGACAAAATTTATACCACCGTGCGCAATGCCGCCTATGAAGTCATCGCCGCCAAAGGCTCAACCAGCCACGGCATCGGCATGGGTTTGAGCCGTATCTCCAACGCCATCCTGCACAATCAAGGCGTCGTATTGCCTGTTTCCACCCTGCTTGAAGGCGAGTTCGGACAAAACGGTGTGTATATCGGCGTACCGACCGTCGTCAACCGCCAAGGCGCGGTCCGCATCATCGACCTGCAACTTTCAGACGACGAAGCCGAACGCTTTGCCCGCTCGGCGGAGCTGTTGAAAAGCTATCAACGCAAAGTCGATGAAATGGTCGGGTAAAGAGAATCGCCTCTAAGTAAAACGTCGTCTGAAAACCGGAAATTTGGTTTTCAGACGACGTTTGCTATATAGGGGAAAGTTAATCCGTCAATAGTCTAAATTCAAATATAGTGGATTAACTTTAAACCAGTACGGCGTTGCCTCGCCTTGCCGTACTA
>CAJZEA010000118.1:0-5497 GCA_915066515.1 uncultured Neisseria sp.
CTTTGAGCTAAGGCGAGGCAACGCCGTACTGGTTTAAAGTTAATCCACTATATCGTTTATGGCGGACAGTTCGCATAATTGGACTGCTTTACTTCTTAAGGTAGGGGCCGGGGTAAAAAGTTCGTCATAATTATTAATTTGATAAATCAAGCGCCTATCCCGAGTCTTCCAAATGAGGAGGTTTTTTATTGATCCTGTCTGCATTCGGCTGAGACGGCGGCCTTATTCTGCGTATCCGTCCGATGGGAGGCGGAAGGAAGCATTCCTGATGTCAATTTATGGCAAAAGGTCGTCTGAAAACCTAGATATCGGTTTTCAGACGACCTTTTGATGTCGGCGCCAAACGGCTTACTTGAATTTGTAAGTGTATTGCAGGCCGATGATGTCGGCGTGGTTTTTGAAGTGTGCGCTGGATGCGCCTTTGCTGTCCACATCGCTGCCGGTCGCGCGGGCAGTGTGGTAGCGGGTGTCGTTGATGTGGATGTGGCTGTAAGCGGCATCGAGGACGTGGTTTTTGCCGATATGGTATTTCGCGCCGAGCGAGAACCAGATGCGGTTGCCGTCGGGCAGGCTGTTCATGCGGTAGCCGGCGTTTTTGACGGGCGAGCGGTCAAAGGCGATGCCTGCGCGCAGTTGCAGCGGGTCGGTCACTTGGTAAGAACCGCCGAGCGCGACTTTGTAAGTGTTGCGCCAGTTGGGGGTGATAACGGTGCGGTCGGATTTGCCGTTGACGACGTTTTTGGTGTTTTCAAAAACCAGTTCCGCTTTGTTGAAGCGGCTGTGGCGCGTCCAAGTCACATCACTGAACAGGTTGAATTTGTCGGTGGCTTTGTACATGCCGTGAACGGACAGCGATTCGGGGGTTACGATTTTGACACTTGCTTTTTCATGCGGAACGTAACCGCGGGCGGCAAGCGCGCCCAAATCCCAAGCGCGGCGGGCGTATGCGCCGTCGGCTTCCCATTCTGCCGAGCCTTTGAGGGTGTGGGTTACTTTGGAGCGGTAGTTCACGCCAACCCGTGCGCGGTCGTTGATGTCCCACATCCAAGCGAGTTGATAGCCGAAGCCCCAGTCGTGGCCTTTTACTTCGGCGTGTCCGTCAGATTTGCCTTGCGCGCTGACGGAGACAGGGCGGCCGGCGGCGCGTGAGGCAAGGCCGCTGGCGAGTTGGCTGATAGAGCCGGAAGCATCCCAGTCGGAATATTTGCGCAATTCGGCTTTGGAATATTGGGCGATCAGTCCTGCACCGAAAGCATGGTTTTCATTGGCTTTCCAAGCGACGACCGGTTCGATGTCGATGCTGGTGAGGCTCAGTTTGTTGATGTTGTGGCGCAGCACGGAATCTTTTTCGTATTCGGTGGCAGAGCCGAAGGGGACGTACACGCCCAAGCCCAAAGTTACGTCGTCATTGACTTTGTATGCGCCGTAGAGGTGCGGGGCGACGGTGGTTTTGGTGATTTTGCCGCTTTTCGAGCCGGAAACATCTCCGCCTTGATAGTATTTTGCGGAATCGGCTTCGTAGTGGATGCTGGGCAGGACGATGTTGGCGTTGACGGAAACTTGGCTGCTGTCGAGTTTGGACAGGCCGGCGGGGTTGTAGAAGATGGTTGATGCGTCGGCGGCTTCCGCGCCGGAAGAGTTGGCAGTACCTTGCGCGTTGACCGACTGCGTACCGAAATGGTAGCCCGAAGCGTGGACTGCGCCGGAGAAGAAGACGGCGCTGAGTAAGATTACGGTTTGTTTGATGGGTGAGTGTGTCATTTTCTTGTACCTGCGTGTAAATAATAAAGAGGTCGTCTGAAACAAACGCCTCCGTATCAGGAGTGGGCTGACGGTTTGGAATCGGCATGTTGAATTGAAACGATGGTCCTTGAAGCAAAAATCCTGCAAGCTGCTTTTGCGCGAATTTTGAGGCTGAAGGACGGCGGTTTTCAATCAAAATACGGTTGTTTCCTAACGGTCATTCCGTTTGATTAGTGTAGGTACTCGATTCTATACCACGTTATCGCGTTTGCCTAATATTTTTGGACGCTTTCGGAAAAACTTGTGTGTTGCGTAGATAGGAGAGGGCGGGACTGTGGTAAAGATGTCATTGCGGGATTTATTGATGACTTGGTTCCCTCTATTAGAGCTTTATGCACGAATACCCTGATAAACAAAAATAAATTTGCCATCTTTTTTATGAAAACTACCTTCTAGGGTTAGGTCAGTTTCCTTGTTATCTGCATATAAACAGCATTCGATTCCTATAACTTCTTCTGTACCATTCATTTCATATGTTTCAAATATTGCCCTATTATCATTTCGTGCGGTCAATGCTATTGCTTTGGGAGGTAATGATAATTTTTTATCTAAAAGATTTTCATCATCCAGTTCTTCCAAAATTTCCTCATACACACCTTTGTTAATCTGAAATTTGATTTCGAGTTGTTTAAAATCTCTCTGATTAAATAAATTTAGAAATTCTTCTATAAGGTCAAAAAAATTATCTTTCATTTGATCTTTGGGCATATTTATTTCTTTCTTATTGAAAGTTGATTGGTTGAAGCTCTTACATTAGCCCTCAAGCCTGTTAGATATTCTCCAGCTTTCAAAGCAGCACACTTTTCTGTCTTTGCGTCTAGACTTGGGGTTCTTAAAAAATTATAGACTCCTAGTGTTTCAGTGCTCAAAAATCTTGCTTCAAAAGAAAACGAAAGGTCGTCTGAAAACCCGTTTCCAAGTTTTCAGACGACCTCTTGGTTATCTGCCGTTTGCGTGTCGATTATTTAACGCGCAACACTTCCAGCGTATTGGTCGAACCGGATTCGCGCATTTGCGAACCGCTGGTGATGATGTATTGGTCGCCGGAGCTTAAGATTTTATGTTCGACCAACATGGCTTCCACTTCGTTCAGCGCGGTATCGTGGTCGGTGCTGGTCGCCAAAATCAGCGGGCGAACGCCGCGGTACATCGCCATACGGCGTTGGGCGGAAATGCTCGGGGTCAGCGCGAAAATCGGCAAGGTGATGTTGTGGCGGCTGACTTCGAAGGCGGTCGAACCGCTTTCAGTCAGCGCGACGATGGCTTTGGCGTGAACCGCGCGCGCCACGCTGACCGCGCCGCCGGCAATCGCCAAGTTGGTGCTGACGGCTTCGGGATAATCGACCTGTTCGGCAACGCCGTTGAGTGAATCTTGTTCTTTTTCCGCAGCCGCGCAAATAATCGCCATTTGGCTGACGGTTTCAAACGGATACGCGCCGACGGCGGTTTCGGCGGAACACATCACCGCATCGGTGCCGTCCAATACCGCGTTTGCCACGTCGCTGACTTCCGCGCGGGTCGGTACGGGGTTGGTAATCATGGATTCCATCATTTGGGTTGCCGTAATGCTGAAGCGGCGCAACTCGCGTGCACGGCGGATCATGCGTTTTTGCAGGGCGGGGACGGCTGCGTGTCCGACTTCGACCGCCAAGTCGCCGCGCGCCACCATGATACCGTCGCTGGCGAGGATGATTTCGTCCAAGTTTTCAATCGCTTCCACACGTTCGATTTTGGAAACCAAACCGGGGCGAACGGCAGTACTGCCTTTCATTTCTTCTTCGACTTTGGCGCGGGCAGTGTGTAAATCTTCGGCGGATTTCACAAAGCTGATGGCGAGGTAGTCGCAACCGATGGCAATCGCGGTTTTCAGATCGCGGAAGTCTTTCTCGGTCAACGCGCCTGCGGACAAACCGCCGCCGCGTTTATTGATGCCTTTGTTGCTTTTCAACACATGGCTGTTTTCAACTTTAGTAACAATCTTACTGCCTTCAACGGATTCCACGGTCAAAGTCAGCAAACCGTCGTCCAACCACAAAACATCGCCTGGAACGACATCATTAGGCAGGTCGCGGTAGTCCAAACCGACCGCGTCGCGCGTGCCTTCGCCTTCGAGTGCAGCATCAAGTACCAGCGTTTCGCCTTTGTTCAATTCAATGCTGCCGCCGGCGATTTTGCCGACGCGGATTTTCGGACCTTGCAAGTCGGCGAGGATGGCGATTTCCTGTCCGGCACGTTTTGCCGCTTCACGCACGATGCGGGCGTTTTCCTGATGGAATTCAGGCGTGCCGTGGCTGAAATTGAAACGGACGACATTCAAACCGCCTACACGGATCATGTCTTCCAACAACTGGACATTGTTGCTGCCCGGCCCCAACGTGGCGACGATTTTGGTGTTGTGGCTGATGCGGGTTACATCGCGTTTTGCATTACTCATGTGAAGCGTCCTTTCGGTCAATCCGTTGATAAATGGCATACGGCTTTGTTAGAAAATTACAAAATAGCGTCCCAGCGTCGTCTGAAACTGTAAATCTAAAACTTACACTGAGATATCCAAGCCGTAAATCATGAAGCAAATTAATATTTTGGGATTTTACTCTCAAAGTTAAATGATTGGTGGAAAATTACAGGATTTTATGACTTAGGCTAAATTTAATTTTACATACGTTTGGGGCGGCAATCCGCTACAATACCGTCTGCCACTTTTCAGACGACCCTTCTTAAATGGATGTATATAGTGTGAATAGGTCGTCTGAAACCACATTAGTTTCCATCCGTATCTTCTTCATCATTATTAGACACAACCATGCTAAGACGAATGCTCACTTCTTTGCCTATAGGTATTATGCTTGCCGATATGGTTTATGGTTTCGTTTTAAATATCGTTCAAGGGCTTAACCTTCAGCAGCAAGCGGCTCCTGCTTCAGACGGCGGACTGGCGGTAACGCCCGACATCGCGTTCAACAGCCTGCAAATCGTTGCAAACGGCGGCATGGTCATCATCATTGGGTTCGGATTGATTGTCTTGTTACAGCTAAACCGTACAGTGCTAAAACGTCAGATTTTGCCCATCGGTATTTTCCGGACGCTCGGACTGATTGCCGTGTTGGCTTTCAGCGTGCCTTCGTTGTGGGAGTGGTTTAATGCCGCATTGACCCTGTCGGCAGGAGGAAACATCCTCAATACCGGCAATCCGCGTTATTTGGTTTCCGCTTTATGTATGCCCTTAATTGCCTTATTATGTTTGGTACGGTTGTTTGGTTGGTATAAATTGCACACGCGCCAGCCCGAGCAAAACCCACCGACGGAGTTGCAGAAATAGCATTCTCGGTATGAAACGTATCCGATGTGGCGTAAAATAACCATGTATTGAGAAGAGGTCGTCTGAAATTTTGTTGTAGATGAAATTTCAGACGACCTTTTATATCGTTGAACAACAATTAAGACTGTCAAAATTCAGAACAGAATATCGATGGATTGGATAAAACCCAAATCGCTCAGATGACAGTAAATAATCTGCGGCAAGCCTAAGATTTTTCTTGAAAACTTCTTTATTGTCGTGGTATAGTGCAGGGCTTGGTACAAATGTGCCAAGTTTTATCATTGTCCGAAGGCAGGCCAATCGTAGCCCGCCCCTTTACTTTAAAAGGAAAATAATCATGACTTTAGGTCTGGTTGGACGCAAAGTTGGTATGAC
>CAJZEA010000119.1:0-5391 GCA_915066515.1 uncultured Neisseria sp.
CACCGATCAACACAAATAATTTTGGAGTTTAAATCATGCAAATTATTCTGTTAGAGAAAATCGGCGGTTTGGGCAACTTGGGCGACATCGTTACCGTAAAAAACGGTTATGCCCGCAACTTCCTGATTCCTGCCGGCAAAGCCAAACGCGCTACTGAAGCCAACATGAAAGAATTCGAAGCACGCCGTGCCGAATTAGAAGCCAAACAAGCCGAAATCTTGGCCGATGCTAAAGCACGTCAAGAAAAACTGGACGGTCAAACCATCACTATCGCTCAAAAAGCCGGTGTGGACGGTCGTCTGTTCGGTTCCGTTACCAATGCCGACATCGCTGCTGCGATTGTTGCTTCAGGCGTTGAAGCTGCAAAATCCAACGTCCGCCTGCCTAACGGCCCTCTGAAAGCCGTAGGCGAGTACGAAGTTGAAGTGGCTCTGCACACTGACGCTGTTGCTGCGATTACCGTTGCTGTTGTTGCGGCTGCCGAGTAATAGACAGTCTTAAAAGGTCGTCTGAAAGGAAAGGGAATGTATATTCCTACCGTCTTTCAGACGACCTTTTTGCATAATTAAGACTGCTTCCTTAGTGACTATAAATTCAGATATGAAAAAATTTATCCCTTTCATCGCAATATCAACCGCGTTGCTGCTTGTTGCTTGCAATACAACCAAAACAAACGTTGAGTCTGCTAAAACGGTTGAGCCGATCAATCAAAGCAAAAACCAGCGTCCTGCTTTTGATTCTGCTGCGGAATCGGTTGCCAGCAGCGGCTTTAATGCCAATACCAATGTCCGCCAGTTTATCCGTTATGAGGCAGCGAAAAAGCAGTTTACAGAAGCCGAGCTGCAAAACTTTTTTAATGGCGTGGTTTACAAGGGCAATATCATCAATATCATGTACCGCCCGTCAACTTCCCGCCCTTGGTATGAATTCCGCACGGGCAACTCCGGCGCGACGAAATTTAACGGCGGCAAACAGTTTTACGCCGCCAACCGTGCCGTTATCGATGATGTGGCACGCAAATACGGCGTACCTGCCGAGCTGATTGTGGCGATTATCGGCATTGAAACCAACTACGGTAAAAACACGGGCAGCTTTCGTGTCGCCGATGCTTTGAGTACCTTGGGTTTTGATTATCCGCGCCGCGCCGAATTTTTCCAAAACGAGCTGATTGAGCTTTTGCTGATGGCGAAAGAAGAAAAAGAGAATGTTTTTGATTTCAAAGGCAGCTATGCGGGCGCAATGGGTATGCCGCAATTCATGCCTTCGAGCTATCGCAAATGGGCGGTCGATTATGATGGCGACGGACACCGCGATATTTGGAACAATATCGGCGACGTTGCCGCTTCTGTTGCCAATTATATGAAGCAGCACGGTTGGAAAACAGGCGGCAAAATGATTGTTCCCGTCAATCTGACGATTACGCCTGATTTAAAAGCCATCATTGATGAAAAAACCGCATTGAACCGTACCGTTGCGGATTTCAAAGCGATGGGCGTGGTTCCGCAAAAAGCGGTTGCCGACAATGAGAAAGCCGTTTTATTCAGCTTGGAAACTAGTCCGGGCGTATTTGAATATTATCTCGGTCTGAATAATTTCTATACGGTTTGGCAGTATAACAACAGCCGAATGTATGTTACCGCCGTGCGCGACATTGCGAATGCAATCAACAACAACGGTTTGTAATGTTCAAAAACCACCTTTTTCAAGGTGGTTTTTTATTTGAGGGTCTGAAACAAATCCACTCCAAATTCAAGCAATCAAACGGATTTTCATGCCGTAACGCTTTTTGCCATGTCCCGATACAAACTGTCCGCCGCGCGCAGGCGATAAAAAGGCGTTGCCTTCGGCGGTAGGCTCGGCGCAGGTGTATTGTCCGTTTCGGTCGCTCCAAAGCGCGTAAACAGGCAGGTTTTGCGTTCGGATGTCGAGTTTTAATCCGTCAAACGCAACATGTGTGTCCGACGGCGAGGCGACAAATTCCGTGTGTGCGATATAGTCGGCATCGTAGGGCGCGCCGTTGAAATCGAATTGGGTGCCGACGGCGGGGAAATAGGGATGGAAACCGGGTGAAGTGCGCACGGGCGCGTCGCCGTAATTGCAGACGGTCAGCGTGGCGACCGCTTCGTTTTCGTTCGGCAGGCTGTAATCCAGCAGCCATTCGACGTTTTCGTAGCCCTTTGCCGTACTGATCAATCTCAAGCCGACATCCGATTCGTTTTGATAACGGACTTGCCAAGTAGAGGTTCTGCCGAAACCGTGTTGCGCCAAATGGTTTTTACCGTCCGGTCCGAACTGCGGCAGGCAGACGTGCATCCCGCCGCGTAATTTTGTATCAGTACCGACTTGGACGTTGGTTTTCGGGAATAACACTTCCCGACCGTGTAAAACCAAGTTGTCCACATATGCACCCAGGGTGTTTATCTGCATGGATGCGGAATGATTGCGTAAGATGATTTCAGACATAGTGATTTGTTCTTCAAGATATTTTAGATTTTGTAATATTCTAACGATTATACACGCGCCTTTCCTGATATGCAGACAGAAAATCCTTAATAAAAATCAAAAAAATGCTAAAATACCCTTCATCTTCCAAGGTCGTCTGAAAGGCGTTCAACCACTTTTCAGACGACCTTCCGATTTATTTCCAGCAGAGAAAACCTTATGGCTTATCAAGTTCTTGCCCGTAAATGGCGTCCGAAAACCTTTGCCGACTTAGTCGGTCAGGAACACGTCGTCAAAGCCTTGCGCAACGCGCTGGACGAAGGCCGCCTGCACCATGCCTACCTGCTGACCGGTACGCGCGGGGTCGGGAAAACCACCATTGCCCGTATTCTGGCGAAAAGCCTGAACTGTGAAAACGCGCAACACGGCGAGCCTTGCGGCGTGTGCCAAAGCTGTACGCAAATCGACACCGGACGCTACGTTGACCTGCTGGAAATCGACGCCGCTTCCAATACCGGCATCGACAACATCCGCGAAGTATTGGAAAACGCCCAATACGCGCCGACCGCCGGCAAATACAAAGTCTATATCATCGACGAAGTGCATATGCTCTCCAAAAGCGCGTTCAACGCCATGCTGAAAACGCTGGAAGAGCCGCCCGAACACGTCAAATTCATCCTTGCCACCACCGATCCGCACAAAGTCCCCATTACCGTTTTGAGCCGCTGCCTGCAATTTGTCTTGCGCAACATGACTTCGCAACAGGTTGCCGACCACCTTGCCCATGTTTTAAACAACGAAAACATCGCCTACGAACCCGCCGCCCTGCAACTCTTGGGTCGTGCCGCCGCAGGCTCGATGCGCGATGCCCTGAGCCTGCTAGACCAAGCCATCGCCATGGGTTCGGGCAGCGTTGCCGAACAAGACGTCCGCCAAATGATAGGCGCGGTGGACAAGCAATATCTCTACGAACTGCTGGCGGGTATCGTCAACCAAGACGGCGAAGCCCTGCTGGCGAAAGCGCAGGAAATGGCGGCGCGCGCCATCGGCTTTGACAGCGCGTTGAGCGAACTTGCCATGCTGTTGCAACGCCTCGCCTTGATACAGGCGGTTCCTTCCGCTTTGGCACACGACGATCCTGAGCGCGAAACCCTGCTGCAACTGAGCCAGGTACTCAGCGGCGAACAAATCCAGCTTTATTATCAATGCACTATCCACGGCAAACAGGATTTGAGCCTTGCACCCGATGAATACGCCGGCTTCGTCATGACCCTGCTGCGTATGCTTGCGTTTGCGCCGCTGGCGGCGGATGCGCACGACGTTGGCGGACATATTGAAAATACCGAGCTGCATTCTGCCGAAACGGGTGTCCACACCGCAAAAAAGCCTTTGCAACTTCCCCAGCCTGAAGCCGCCAAACCACCCGTTCAGACGACCCCTGCGCCTGCCACGTCGTCTGAAAACAAAGTTGCCGAACCGGTTTCGACTCAAGGAAACAACGACGTCCCACCTTGGGAAGATACACCAAGCGAGGCAGAAACCGTAACAGAAACGCCTGTGCAAACGGCGGATGCGAGCGTTCAGACGACCTCTAACGCAGCAGAGACAAACATTCCGTCCGCAAACGAAGCAGAAACGCCGTTTCAGACGCCCCCTCAAGCCGAAACGTCGTCTGAAAACCAGGTTTCCGATAACGAGGCAGCAAACAACGACACTGATGTTTCCTTGCCTGAGACGTCGTCTGAAAACCCCATTCAGATGCCCCCGATTGAAGAAACCGTGGAAGCAGAAGCATTTGCGCATGAAACCCCCGCAGAGTCTTTCTACGATTACGGTTCGCCCGAGCATGACTACCCCGTAGAAGACAGCGCAGACATGCCTCCGCCGCCGGATTGGGAACACGCCGTCCCTGCCGCCCAAGCTGATGCAGAATCGGAAGCCGAAGAAGACAGCGACGACGAAGACGGCACGCAGTTCGCCCCACTACCCGAGTTCTCTACTGAAAACTGGGCGGCAATCGTCCGACACTTCGCCCGTAAGCTCGGCGCCGCGCAAATGCTGGCGCAACACGCCGCATGGACGCACTACGACGCAGACAGCCATCTGATAATGCTGTCGCTGACCGACGAAGCCCGCGCCACCGCCAACAAAGAGCGGCTCGACAAAATCAAAAACACGCTTGCCGAAGCCTACGGCCTGCCGTTGAAATTGCAAACCGAACCGTGGCGCGACGATGCGGGCTGGGAAACCCCGACCATGCGCCGCCAACGCCTCCAGCTTGAAGGCAGGCAGCAGGCACAGGATTTGCTCGAAGCCGACGAAACCGCGCGTCAGGTTTTAAAAGTTTTCGAAGCCCAATGGCAGCCCGATTCTTTGGAACTGGCGGAGCAGGCGGAATAACGGCAATCGAGAATTTCCGTTTCCCTTCGGATACATAAACATTCAGGTCGTCTGAAAACCGTCAACCCGCTTTCAGACGACCCTTTACACCAAACGGTATGACCCCATCACCTTAACGATTCAACCACAGGAGTTTTAAATATGTTCGGAAAAGCCGGATTAGGCGGCCTGATGAAACAGGCGCAGCAAATGCAGGAAAACATGAAAAAAGCGCAAGCGAAACTTGCCGAGACAGAAGTAGAAGGCGAAGCAGGCAACGGCTTGGTTAAAGTTGTGATGACCTGCACCCACGTCGTGCGCAAACTCGAAATCAGCCCCGACCTGATTCAAGAAGCCGCAGACGACAAAGAAATGCTCGAAGATTTGGTGCTCGCTGCCATCAACGCCGCTTCTGAAAAAGCCGAAGAAACCACCAACAAAACCATGGGCGCATTTACCCAAGGCCTGCCCGCAGGCATGGGCGACTTCTTCCGCTAAACCCGCGCCGCAAAGCAAATATATAGTGGATTAAATTTAAATCAGGACAAGGCGACGAAGCCGCAGACAGTA
>CAJZEA010000120.1:0-5366 GCA_915066515.1 uncultured Neisseria sp.
CTTTAAACCAGTACGGCGTTGCCTCGCCTTGTCCTGATTTAAAGTTAATCCACTAAAAAGGGCACATTAAAATATGCCCTTTTTTAGCGTTCATCTGCGGATATGAATTATTTGGCTGCTGCGGGAAGAGCACCGTTGAGCAGATATTGGATGGTTTCTTGCACCGTGCGGATGGCGTTGCCAAACGGCAGCGGGTCTTTACCTCGGAAAAACAAGCCCTTATCGACTTCGCCACGGAAAGCGGCGGAGAGTTGGATGTCAATGCAGAATTGTCCGGCTTTTGCCAAACCGTCACGCAGGCCGCAGCTGGTCAGACAGTTCAAGCCTTGCGTACAGCGGCGCGGGTCGGCTTTGGCATTGGCTTGCAGCTTGGATTCGCGCTTGATGTAGCTGTCTAGGAATTTGGTGCGCACACCGCGTGCGGGCAGTCCGGCGACGGACATAAATTCGACAACATGCTCGGTTTCTGCGCCTGCCAGCGTTTTTTTGAAGTTGATGTGTGCATCGCCTTCTTCGGTAACCGCAAACGCCGTGCCGATTTGGACGGCGGATGCGCCCCAGTTTTTCAGCGCGGTTTTGACTTTTTCAAAGTTCGCCATGCCGCCGGCGAGAATGAGCGGGATTTTTTCGCTTTCAAGACCTAAGTTCTTGAATACTTCGAAAGTTTCTTCGATGACTCGTTTGAATTCAAACTTGGCATC
The DNA here is from genome assembly GCA_915066515.1 of uncultured Neisseria sp. Taxonomy (GTDB): domain Bacteria; phylum Pseudomonadota; class Gammaproteobacteria; order Burkholderiales; family Neisseriaceae; genus Neisseria. The sequence continues at coordinate 702 of CAJZEA010000120.1, forward strand.
GTTCACACCTGCCACGCTTGCCGCGCCCAAGTGTCCGGCAGCGTGTGCGGGATGTTCGATAACGATGGCGTCGGGCAAAACACCTTTTTTCATCCAGCGTTTCAATACGATGCCGATACCGCGCGATTCGGACAAAATCGGGAACAGGGCGACATCTTTGTGATAACCCTCGGTCATTTCGGGCAAATCCAGCGGCAATCCCGCGCCCATCACAATCGCGTCCGCACCTGATTCGCAGGCTTGGCGGACATAGGCGGCGTGGTCTTTGACGGCTTTCATGACGTTGACGGCAATCATGCCTTTGCCGTTTGCGTCGGCTTTGGCTTTTTGGATTTCGCGGTCAAGCGCGGTGCAGTTGAGTCGGGTGTATTTTTCTTCACTCGGGTTGATTTTGGATTCGGCGAGCAGGTCGTCGTGCAGGTGGCGCAAATCGACGCTGGCAATCGTGCCGACACCGTTTTCGCGGGCGACCGCGCTGGAGAGTTTCGATGCGGAAACGCCCACGCCCATTCCGCCTTGGACGACGGGAATCAATGATTTGCCTCGGATGTGCAATGGGTCGAAGTTGTTTTGCATGTATGGGTTCCTTGATGGTTGCGGGAGCGGACTGATATTGACAGACCGGCTTTGCTGGATTTTTGAAAATTTATTTTTAATCAATGGGTAAGGTTTGTTTTTTTACTGAACCTGATGATATTGGGCTGCTTGTATCTCAGGTTTTAGTAATTATACTCTAAATGTGGACAAAAATTAGAGTATCAATACAGTTTTTGCAAATTAAATTTGAAAAGTATTGTTAACTAAGAAATATTTTTTCGGGTTAGGTCGTCTGAAAGATTGATTTATCGAAGGTTGGTTTGGGATGAAGGCTGACTGCTTTGCCTATTTCTATTCCACTTAAACTGTAAAAAGATGCATTCCAAATCATCTTAATGGGTGAAATAATGAGGATAACTGGTTTATTGCAATGAGATGTTGGGGATATAAGAAGACTCCGTGTTGTTTACACAACGGGTTGAGAAAAATAATTCTGTAAGACCTCAAAAGGCGTATTACCTTTCAAGTTCTTATGTGTCCTTGACTGCTGCCCGTATACCGTTGAATGCGCCTGCTCGGATAAAGACACGGACTATCGGGGCAAGCAGTTTCAGGTGCCTGCACTTTGTCCGATTTCGGCTTGACCGTTTGCCGACATGTTTATCTTGTCAAATTCTGTTTTTCAGTTTGTATTTCAGTTAATAAGCCAGTAATAGGCATTCCATTTTTTTGAGCACGCAGAGCCCATTTTTCTGCTTCATATAATTTGTTTTTATCTTTACTGTCTTGGTAATGATCAAAGAATATATAGGCAAGATCATGTTGTGCTTGAGTATTGCCCGACTCAGCAGCCCGAATTAACCAAAATATAAATTTATCTTGGTTAAACTCATAAAAAGCAAAATAATGAGCTAATTTTGATGCTGCTTGACCATTACCGGAAGAGGCATCGATTTTTAACTTTTCCAGCTCGGCTTTAGAAATATACACTCTGTCATTTAATGACATATTGGCATCAGATTGCATGTGTCTCTCCTTGCCGTAGGAGGGGTTGCAAGATAACAAAAATATACCTAGCAAAATGATTTTAAGGGTCATATGGTTTGAATGTAACTTGTTTCCCTTCATTTCTTGCTCCTCATGATATAGAACCTGGCTTGCACTGAGTATCTGGATAGTCTTTTATCTGTCTAAGATTTGTGGCGGTTCATTTTTCAGACGACCTTTTGGTAGATGTGGATAAATGAGTTTGTTCACGAACTGATAGAAAACGAGACACCCGTCCGCCGTCACTCCTGCTTGCGCGTGCGTAACGGCCGGCTGGCGTTTCTATTTTCATTCTCGAAGCAAATCTCAATCCTCTTTTTTCTCCAACGCGGCAAAGGCGGCCTTCATGGTCGGGTTTTTGCGTACTAATTTTTTGACGGTCAAATCGGTCGCTTTGTTGTTGGCGAGGCGCAGGTTGTTTTCTGAAGAGAGCAGGGCTTCTTTGGTTTTTTGCAGGTGGCTGATGGTTTTGTCGATTTCGTCGATGGCGGTTTGGAACTTGCGGCTGGCGAGTTCGTAATTGCGGGCGAAGTCGGTTTTGAACTTGTCCAAGTCTTCTTCAAAATGCGTGATGTCGATATTTTGCGCGCGCATTTGTGCCAATTCCTGTTTGTATTTCAATGAATTGAGCGCGGCGTTGCGCAACAGGGAGACGATGGGGATGAAAAACTGCGGGCGCACGACGTACATTTTCGGGTAGGCGTAGGATACGTCGACGATGCCGTTGTTGTAGAGGTCGCTGTCGGCTTCCAAGAGTGAGACGAGGACGGCGTATTCGCAGTTTTTTTCTCTGCGGTCTTTGTCCAACTCTTTGAAAAAGTGTTCGTTTTTCTTTTTGGTGGCGGTTTCGTCGTTTTCGTTTTTCATCTCAAACATGATGGAGATGATTTCGTTGCCTTCTTCGTCAGTTTCGCGGTAGATGTAGTCGCCTTTGCTGCCGGTTTTGGCGTCGTTGTCCTTGCCGAAGATGGCTTGGGGAAAGGCAGTGGTGCGGATGCGGTTGAATTCGGTTTCGCAGTGCTGCTCAAGGCTTTCACCTATCATTTTGGTGGATTGTCTGGCTTTGAAGTCTTTGTAGAAGGCGATGGTTTCGTCTTTTTGTTTGAGTTCGGCTTCGTATTTTTCGCGCAGGCTTTGTTTTTCCAACTGGTTTTCTTTGGATTGCAGCATAAGCTGCGTGTTCAGATTGCCCAATTCGCGCTCTTTTTCGGCAACGGCTTTGGTGATTTCCAGCTCTTTTTCCATGTTTTTCGCCGTTTCCAGCGATTTTGCCTGCGCTTTCAGTTCGGCAATCAATTTATCCTGTTCGGCGATTTGCGCTTTCAGACGACCTTCGATTTCGGCGGCGGCGAGTTTGCTGTCTTTTTCGTAGGCGTTGATTTGGTTGGACAGGGCGGCGATTTCGTGGTTTTTGTCGGCTAGGATTTTATCGAACTGATTTTGCGCCTGCGCTTGGGCAAGCTGCATGTCGCTTTGAAACTGCATCTGCGCCTGTTGCAGACGCTCGTGGATTTCGGTTTGAAATTCTTGGGTGCGGACTTGGTTCAGGATGTCGGCGTAACTGGCTTCGTTGACGGTAAACGCGGTGTGGCAGTGCGGGCATTTGATTTCGTGCATGGCGGATTTCCCTTGTATTTGAAGCGTGTCATTTTAGCAGAAAGGTCGTCTGAAAAAGTTTTAGCGAAACTCGCTGCGCTCGTTTTGGCGAAACCCTTACGGGTTTTCAGACGACCTTATCGCTTTATAGTGGATTAAATTTAAATCAGGACAAGGCGACGAAGCCGCAGACAGTACAGATAGTACGGCAAGGCGAGGCAACGCCATACTGGTTTAAAGTTAATCCACTATAAATTCAATCGCAAGCTACGTTGCCGACATCAAGACTGAAATCGTGAAATTCGTTGAGCGTGCTGCGGTGGCCGATGCTGATGATGATGCTCTGCGGCAGTTTGCGTTTCAAGGCGCGATAGAGCAAGGCTTCGGTCGGTTCGTCCAAGGCGGCGGTAGCTTCGTCGAGCAGGATGACTTTGGGCTGCGAGAGCAAGGCACGGACGAAGGCGACGCGTTGCAGTTCGCCTGGGGAGAGTTTGTGTTGCCAGTCGTCGGTTTTGTCTAATTTATCAATCAGATAATCTAAGCGGCAGGTGTTCATGGCTTCAGCTAGTTTGGGATGCTGTTTGTCGATGTCAGGATAACAAATCGCGTCGCGCAGGCTGCCTTGCGCCGTGTAGGGGAGTTGCGGCAGGAAGAGGATGTCTTGATGCGGCGGACGGCTGACTTTGCCGCTGCTGCCGAACGGCCAAAGCCCCGCCAGCGCGCGCAGCAGAGAGGTTTTGCCGCAACCGCTCGGGCCGCGTATCAGCAGGGAATCGCCGCTTTTGAGGTTGACGTTGATGCCGCTCAACAGGATTTCGCCGTTGTGGCGGAACAGGGCGACATTTTCCAGCGAGAGGTCGTCTGAAACTTCGGTAATGTCGGGTTGCTGCGCGCTGTGTTGTTCTTCCGTACTCAGCAAAAAGCCGTACAGACGCTCCAATCGGGCGCGGTAGGCGGTGAATTTGTTGTAGAACATCCGAAAGAAGGACAGGGCGTTTTGCAGTCGGGCGAAGGCTTGGACGGTCTGCTGGATGTCGCCGATTTTGATTTGTCCGGCAAACAGGCGCGGAGCTTGCAAAATAATCGGAAAAAGCTTGATGCCGTTGGTGAACATATCGTTAAAGCCGCTCAGACAAACGCTTTGTCGCGCAATGCGCCAACGGTTGCGGATAATGGCTTTAAAGCGGTTGGAAAGCTGGTCGTGTTCGTGTTTTTCGCCGCTGTAAAACGCCACGCTTTCGGCGTGGTCGCGCACGCGGATAAGGGAATAACGGTAGTCGCCGTTGAGTTTTTCATTTTCATAGTTGTAACGAATCAACGGGTTGCCTATCCACATGGCGATAAAGGTTGCCAAAATCACAAAGATAAAGACGAACCAAACAATGCCGCGCGGAATGTCGAAGCCGAACACGGTCAGGATGCCTGCCAAGCCCCACAAAACAACGGCAAATTCCAGCGAGGTAACGACCGAATTGACCATGCCGC
>CAJZEA010000121.1:0-5334 GCA_915066515.1 uncultured Neisseria sp.
AGTTGGAGGGGATGTCCAACTTTTGGGGGGCAGTTCAGTTTTCAGACGACCTTTTTCTTTAATTATTGGACAAATCCCGTTTATTTCACCTTAGTCGCCATCAACGTATGCAACCGGCGGTTGTCGGCGCGGGCGACAGTGAACTGCAAACCGCCGATAACGACTTTTTCTCCGCGCACGGGCAGGTGTCCCAATTCCTGAATGACCAGCCCGCCGATGCTGTCAGCTTCTTCGCTGCTGTAATCCGTACCAAAAAAGGCGTTGATGTCTTCGATTTCGGTTACAGCGTTGATACGCCAGCGCTCGGTGGAAACAGCGTGGATATTGTCCGCGCTTTCGTCTTCGTCAAACTCGTCTTCAATGTCGCCGACGATTTGTTCGATAATGTCTTCAAAAGTTACCAAACCCGACGTGCCGCCGTATTCGTCGATAACGATTGCCATGTGGTTGCGCTGCTCGCGGAATTCTTTCAAAAGCGCGTTCAGTGATTTGCCTTCGGGTACAAAGACGGCGGGACGAAGGATGGATTTGAGGTTGAACTGCTCGGGATTAAACATATATTTGAGCAGGTCTTTGGCATGCAGGATGCCGAGGACTTCGTCTTTGTCTTCGCCGATGACGGGGAAGCGGGAATGGGCGGTTTCGATGACGTAGGCAGTGATGCGCTCGATGCTGTCGTTTTCTTTCAAAACGTTCATGTGGCTGCGGGTAATCATGGCATCGCGCACTTCCAAGTCGGCAAAGTCGAGGACTTTTTCCAGCCGCAAAAGTGTATCCGCGTCAAACACTTCCTGCTCGTGCGCCTGCCGCAGCAGGCTGAGTACGTCTTCGGCGGAATCGGGTTCGCCGGCAAGTCGGGAAATCAAACGTTCGAAAAATGTCGGTTTCGACCGGGTATCGTCCATTTCAGTATTCGTCCTCTTGGTAGGGGTTGGGATAACCTGCCGCCTGCATCAGGCGGATTTCGAGCGCCTCCATTTCTTCGGCATCTGCCTCTTCGATGTGGTCGTAGCCCATCAGGTGCAGCGTCCCGTGCATGGTCAGGTGGGCAAAGTGCTGCTCGGCGGTTTTGCCCTGCTCGACGGCTTCTTTCAATACGACTTGCGGGCAGATGATCAAATCGCCGCAAAGCTCGTCTGAAAACTGATCGGGCAGGATTTCGCCTTCGTTCAAGGCAAAACTCAACACATTGGTGGCGTAGTCTTTGCCGCGGTAATCGCGGTTGTAGGCGCGGGCTTCTTCTTCGTCCAGAAGAATCAGGCTGATGTCGGCGCGGCGGTATTCGTTTTTCAACGCCGCCCATGCCCAGCGGTAGAAATCGCGTTCGCTCGGAAGATTGGCAGCGGTTGAGGCGTTTTCAAAATTCAGGCAGAAACGTTGCCGCTGCAACGATGAGAAGGGGTATTTTTTGGCGCGTTTCATGCTGTAAGGCTGTTGAGGTTAAAATGTTTTTAGAGAATAAGTTTTATTTTATGGCAGTATGGACTACCATCATGCCAGTACACATTATAGTTTATTTCGTTGCAACAGATATAGTGCAACGGCTTCTCCGACAGCTTCGCAGCGGAATACCTTTATCAACCACGGTAATTGCAAATGAACAAATTTCTATTCCCCATACTGATTGCCCTGACAGCCTGTTCCCCGCAAAACAAAATCGAAACGTCGGCTGCCAAACCGACGGAAACTCAGGTCGAAAAAAGTGGCGGCGACACGGTCAAAATGACAGGGACAGTCCATTATTCGCTCGAACAGGCTGAATTTACCGCCGACGGAAAAACCTATTTCATCAACGGCGGCGACAGCCTGATGGATCAAGTAGAAAAGAACCGACTGAGTTCCGGCTCATATAACGTTACCCTGAACAATGTCTGCATTCAGGGGAAAGTGCTGACCAAAGAACAAAACCAAGGCAACGGATTCGGTCCTTTGGGCAAGTACAGTCAGGCGGTTAGCGTAGAAAGTTTGTGTTAGACTGTCGAACTTCCCGCCTCATGAATTAGAAAATCAGAAACTGCAAATGAACCCGAAAAAACTCGTTATCGCCAGCCGCGAAAGCCTGCTTGCCATGTGGCAGGCAAAACATATCCAAGGTCGTCTGAAAACCCTGTATCCCGACTGCGAAGTCGAAATCTTGGGCATGACCACGCGCGGCGACCAGATTTTGGACAAAACCCTGTCGAAAATCGGCGGCAAAGGCCTGTTTATCAAAGAGTTGGAACAAGCCTTGCAGGACGGTCGCGCCGATTTGGCGGTGCATTCGATTAAAGACGTGCCGATGGATTTGCCCGAAGGCTTCGCCCTTGCCGCCATCGGCGAGCGCGCCAATCCGTTTGACGCGTTCGTATCCAATCAATACGCGCGTTTGGAAGAAATGCCCAAAGGCGCCGTCGTTGGCACATCCAGCCTGCGCCGCGAAGCCCAGTTGCGCGCCCGCTATCCGAACTTAGTCATCAAGCCCCTGCGCGGCAACGTACAAACCCGTCTGTCCAAACTCGACAACGGCGAATACGATGCCATCATCCTCGCCGCCGCCGGATTGCAGCGTTTGGAACTGGACGAACGCATCCGCCTGATCCTCTCCGAAGCCGACAGCCTGCCCGCTGCCGGACAAGGCGCGTTGGGTATCGAAATCGCCGCACACCGCACCGACCTCCTCGATGTATTGAAACCCTTAAACCACGATGTCACACACGCCTGCGTGACCGCCGAACGCGCCCTCGCCCGCGCTCTGGGCGGAAGCTGCCAAGTCCCGCTTGCCGCGTATTGCACCGAAGAAAACGGCCTGCTCACCCTGCGCGGACTGGTCGGACATCCCGACGGCTCGGTAATCTTGCAGGCAGACGCACAAGCCCCCTCCGCCTACGCCGATGCGCTCGGACGCGCGGTCGCCAAAAAGCTGGCGGACGACGGCGCGCAGGAATTGATTGAAGCCGTATTGAAAGAACAAGCCGAATAAAATCGGTTCGCAAGAAAAGGTCGTCTGAAAACCATATTTTAGTTTTCAGACGACCTTTCTTTTGATTCCTGATTCCTTTCCATTTACATCTATATTTTAAAACTATCGATGTAATTAAATAATTATATAAATCTAATCAATTTCTTGGCCGTTTATAACTATTGGTTTTATCAAAATAATTATCAGGTCTTTCAACTTTGGGATTTGTTTCCCTACTATGCCCTCCATCTTTTGACAAATCGCAAATAAAAAGGAAACCAATATGGCACGCTTAACCGTACACACCGTCGAAACCGCTCCCGAAGCAGCAAAACCCCGCGTCGAAGCCGCGCTGAAAAACAACGGCTTTATCCCCAACCTCATCGGCGTATTGGCAAACGCGCCCGAAGCGTTGGCGTTTTATCAAGAAGTCGGCAAACTGAACGCCGCCAACAGCCTGACTCCTGGTGAAGTCGAAGTCATCCAAATCATCGCCGCCCGAACCAACGAATGCGGTTTCTGCGTGGCAGGCCACACCAAACTGGCAACCCTGAAAAAACTCCTGTCCGAACAATCCATCAAAGCCGCGCGCGCGTTGGCGGCGGGCGAATTTGACGATGCCAAACTGGGCGCGCTCGCTGCGTTCACCCAAGCCGTGATGGCGAAAAAAGGCGCGGTATCCGATGCCGAACTCAAAGCCTTCTTCGACGCCGGCTACAACCAGCAGCAGGCTGTCGAAGTCGTGATGGGCGTTGCCTTGGCGACTTTGTGCAACTACGTCAACAACGTCGCGCAAACAGAAATCAACCCTGAATTGCAGGCGTTCGCCTGATTCCGACCCAAGGTCGTCTGAAAAGCGGCGGCAAAACTATTTGCCCGTTTTCAGACGACCTTTTTCAAAAACGCCGTCCCTGTAACGGACCGCTTCCCCTCTCCAACGGAACGCCCCCGCGCCGTCCGCACACATTTTCAAGGATAAGACCATGAACCGTGAAACCTTATTGTCTCAAGTTGCCGAACTCGTCAAAACCAAACTCAAACCCTTAGTGGACGAAATCGACCGCAATGGCTTGTATCCCGAAGATTTTATGCGCGAACTCGGCGCCATCGGCGGATTCGGCGCAGTCGGTACGGAAGTGGAAGGCGGCAACGGCTTGGGTTTGGCGACGCAAATCGCCGTCTTGCGCGAAGTCGGCAAAGAATGCGGCGCGACCTCGTTCAGCGCATGGTGTCAGGCGGCTTGCGCGTGGTATCTGCACCAGACGCCCAACCAAGCCGTCAAAGACAAATACCTCGCCGACATCCTGCAAGGCAAAGTCTTGGCGGGTACGGGCATGTCCAATACCGTCAAACACCTCGCCGGCATTGAAAAACACAACCTTCAAGCCGAGCGCGTGGACGGCGGCTACAAAGTCAACGGCGCGCTGCCGTGGGTATCCAACATCGGCGAAGACCACATCTGGGCAAATACCGCCCAAATCGGCGACGGCTACGTCATGTTCATCACTGGCGGACAATGGGAAGGCGTGACCCTGCAAGCCTGCCCCGAATTCTGCGCCCTCGAAGGCACGCGCACGTTCAGCCTGAACTTCAAAGACGTATTCATCCCTGACGAAGACGTGATCGCCGCGCCCGAACAGTTCTCCGACTACATCGCCTCCATCAAGTCCGGCTTCATCCTGCTGCAAATCGGCATCGGCGCGGGCGTGATCGACGGCAGCCTTGGCATCATCCGCATCGCCAACGTCGTCAACGCCGAGGTCAACAGCTACCTCGACGACAGCTACGACAGCCTCAAAGCCGCCTTGGACGAGGCATGGCAAACCACCGAACGACTGGCAGACTTGGCTTGGAACAACACGCCCGACAACCTCGCCACGCTGAAACTGCGCGCCGCCGCCGCCGAGCTGACGCTTACCGCCGCCCAATCTGCCGCCTTACACGCCGGCGCCAAAGGCTACCTCATGCGCAGCCCCGCCCAACGCCGCGTCCGCGAAGCCATGTTCGTCGCCATCGTTACCCCCGCGTTGAAACACTTGCGCAAAGAAATCGCGGCGCTGGAAGCGGCATAAGGGCTGAAACAGACCAACAAGGGGTCGTCTGAAAACCTTTTGCCGACCGTTTTCAGACGACCTCAACCATTAGAAGGAACACACCATGGCACAATACATGTGCGGCCCTTGCGGCTGGATTTACGACGAAGACCTCGGCGATCCCGAACACGGTATCGCCCCCGGCACCAAATTCGATGACATCCCCAACGATTGGAAATGCCCCGAATGCGGCGTGGGCAAAGAAGACTTTTATCTGCTGGATTTTGTGATATAGCTTTATATAGTGAATTAACTTTAAACCAGTACGGCGTTACCTCGCCTTAGCTCAAAGAGAACGATTCT
>CAJZEA010000122.1:0-5214 GCA_915066515.1 uncultured Neisseria sp.
CGGCTTGGTATTTGAAGTGTAATGTATATTTGCTCATAAAAAAACTGCACCTTGTAAGTTGGAGGGGATGTCCAACTTTTGGGGTGCAGTTCATCTTTCAGACGACCTTTGTTTTGTGATTTGAGCCTTATGTTTTTTCTTGAGCGCGGCATTCAGGATGCACCCTAAAATAAAGCCGACGGTTGCAGGCAGCAGCCAGCCCAGCCCGACGTTGTAAAGCGGCAGTGAACCGTTGATGTCGGCGGCGACTTCTTCACTGAAACCGAACGCGGCTTTATAGGCATCGAGCAAACCGACTGCTAGCGTTGCCATCATGGTGCAGAAATAGACAATGCGGCTGCCGCCGAACAGTTTGTGCAGGAAGACCAGCAGGATGATGACGATGGTCAGCGGGTACAGCAGCATCAGCATCGGAATGGAGAAGGTCAGGATGGAGGACAGGCCTTTGTTCGCCAACGCCATAGACACGACCGTATTGATGACGACGAACATTTTGTAAGAAATGCCGGGACACAGGCGGTTGAAATATTCGGAACATGATGTAATCAGTCCGACGGCGGTACTTAAGCAGGCGAGCAGGACGATGACGCCTAAAAGGATGTTGCCGGGTACGCCGAAGTAGAAATTCGCGGTTTTCGACAACACTTCCGCGCCGTTTTCCTGAAGCCCCAAACCTGCCACGCTGGTCGCGCCCATATAGCCGATGAAGAGGTACACCAGCGCTAGACAAGATGCGGCGACGATGCCTGAAACGGCGGTCGTCCGCAGCAGCTCGGAGCGGTTGTCCACGCCCATCGCGCGCACGGCGTCAATGACGATAATGGAGAACACCAGTGAAGCGAGTGCGTCCATTGTGCCGTAGCCCTCCAAAATGCCTTTTATGAACGGACGAAGGGCAAAATCGCCTTGCGCCGCCGCAGGAACACCCATCGGATTCAGCGCGGCGTATCCGACTAAAACGGCAATCGTCAAAAGTAATACGGGCGTCAGAATTTTACCGATACGGTCCACCAGTTTGCCCGGCGACATCGACAGCCAATACGCCACGCCGAAAAACGCCACGCTGAACGCCGCCAGCCCGACTGTTTTCTGGCTTTCATTCAAAAACGGCGCAACGGCAATCTCAAACGACACCGTCGCCGTACGCGGCATGGCAAACAAAGGCCCGATGGACAAATACAGTGCGACGGCAAACGCCACGCCGTACCAGGGCGCAACTCTTGATGCCAGTGCCTGCACATCGCGCGAACCGGAATAGCCGATGGCAATCACGCCCAACAGCGGCAGGCCCGCGCCGGTCAACAGGAAACCCGTCATCGCAGAGAACCAGCTTTCCCCAGTCTGTTGTCCGAGATAAGCAGGGAAAATCAGATTGCCCGCACCGAAAAACAAAGCGAACAACATCAAACCGACCGCCCACAGCGAGGCTTTACGGTTGAGCGGGGAAACACTGTTCATAAATTCGTACCTGTTTGTTTATAGTGGATTAACTTTAAACCAGTACGGCGTTACTTCGCCTTGTCCTGATTTAAAGTTAATCCACTATATAAAGGTCAGTTGATTAAAATGGGTATGGCTTTGCCAAGCGTGAAATCATCATGCCGTTTCGCCTTCAACGTCGGCGGCGGGGTCGTCTGAAACACCCTCTTCCGCTTCCGGGCGTTCTAAATTTTCCTGTTTCAGGCTGATTTCGATTTCGCCGTAGCTGTCCGGCTGGACGATGCGGACCAAACCTTCTTTGGCAAGCTCCAACAGCGCGATGAAATTGACGACCACATACGCCGCGCCCTGCTCCGGTTTGAACAAATCGCTGAATTTGCATATCCCGCTCTCGTTCAGACGACGTAAAACCGCCGTCATCTGCGCGCGCACGGAAATGGTTTCCTGAATCACTTCATGGCTGCGCGTATGTTTCGCCCGCGACAAAATGCCCAGCCACGCCTGCGTCAAATCGGCGACATACACCTCCGGCAGCTTCGCTTCGACCGCGATTTCCAATGGAAGATACGCCCAAGCAAAATCCCGTCCCGCACGCGGCAACGCATCCAAACCCTGCGCCGCCAGCTTCATCTGTTCGTAAGCTAAAAGGCGGCGCACCAGCTCGGCACGCGGATCCGCCTCTTCATCCTCGACCTCTTCGGGACGCGGCAGCAGCAGGCGCGATTTGATTTCAATCAGCATCGCCGCCATCAAGAGATATTCCGCCGCCAAATCAAACTGATACGCTTCCATTTGGGCTATATAGTGCAGATATTGCTCGGTAATCTTCACCATCGGAATATCGAGAACGTCGATATTCTGTTTGCGGATCAGGTAAAGCAGCAAATCCAACGGCCCTTGGAAGCTGCTTAAGACAACCTTCAAAGCATCGGGCGGAATAAACAAATCCTGCGGCAAATCGGTAACGGGTTGGCCGAATACCCACGCGACAGTGTGTTCAGACGACGTTGCCGCAGCGGAAGAGATAAGGTGTTCTGAAGGCATGTTTAGAGGAGCTTTTTCTTATTAGGTTCGATGGGTGGTTAATCAATAACGGGGTCGTCTGAAAACGCAGCGGGTTTCGCCAAAACGAGTGCAGCAAAACAAAAATCAGCCTTTTTTGCGTTGGCTTTTCAAAGAAGCGATGGCAATGGCAAGCGTTTGCGCCAACGCCATGCCCAGCAGCGGCAAAACGGCGAAAAACGAACCGGTCAGCACCGTAACGGCATCGCGGGAAAACACAAAGCCATCGCGTGCCAGCATCGCGATTATCCAAACCGACAATAGCAGCCATTCGCAGCCGACCAAAAACCAAATCATCCCGACCGAGCAGCGTCTGCGCCACTTCATGATGGCAGCGTGCAAAAGGCTGAATATCGGAACGGACAGGAAAGGATAAAGGAAATTGGTAAACGGTCGCGGAGAGCCGTCCTGAAAACACAAATAATCGCCCGACTGCATGTCGCATCCCATTGCGCCAAACATCGGATCGACGGCATACATCAACACGCCGAACCACACCGCATAAATCAGGCTGGCGATAAAATAGGCTTTGAAAAATCGGTTCATAGGCAAAAAAAGGTCGTCTGAAAAAATAAATTTCAAAAGGCTTAAACCCACATCAAATTTTCTGATTGGCATTTGCAGAAGAGCGCAACACACTCAGGGCTTGAACTGCTGCCATGCCATAAACAGGCAATCCCAAAAAAAGAAGTCCTCCTATTGACATCCAACTATCCAGACTACTCCATTCCCACAGTAAAAAAACGAACCAAACAATCAACCATTCGACAATAGGCAAAGCAAGAGTCATCGAAGTTGTACAGCGTTTGGTCCACTTCATAATGCCGGCATTGAGTAGGGACAATAACATTACAGATAAAAACGGAAAGAAGAAAACCTTCAAAGACACTTTCTCAAAAGCCGACATTTCAGCAGCTCGTGAACAATACTGTAGACGCTGTTCATTTTCAGGTGCAATATCAAAACATTCGGATCCTGAAAACAGCAAACCGTCACCGTACATCAGCAAACCGAAGACAACCGCATAAATCAAGCTGGCGATAAAATAGGCTTTAAAAAATCGATTCATCTCATTTCCGTCCTGCAATATGTTCCACCGCCGCCTGTGCGCAATACAGCCCAAAAGAAGCCGTCACCAGCATACTCGCGCCATAGCCCGCGCAGGACAAACCTTGTGGCGCAGTATCGGTCGAACACGCTTCGTCCGATTGCGGCGGCGTAATGTTTTCAGTCGAGAACACACACGGCACGCGCATTTTTTCTTTGGTATCGCGGCTGAAGCCGTAGCGTTTGCGCAAGGTATAACGCAGGTTGGCAAGCAGCGGGTCGTGGGTAACGCGGCTCAAATCAGCGGTTTGAATCAACGCCGGATTTTTCTGTCCGCCCGCGCCGCCGCTCAGGATAAACGGCTGATTGTGCCGCACGAAATAAGCCGCCATCGCCGCCTTGACGCGTACTTGGTCTATCGCGTCGATCACAAAGTCGAAAGGTCGTCTGAAAAGCGTTTCCAGATTGTCTTCCGTCACAAAATCCTCGATTTCCTCCACTTCGCATTGCGGATTGATTTGGGCAATGCGTTCGCGCAACGCCGTCACCTTCGCCTTGCCGAAATCGTCGGTCAGCGCATGAAGCTGGCGGTTGACATTGGACTCGGCGACGTTGTCCAAATCAATCAAGGTCAAACGACCGATGCCCGTCCGCGCCAAAGCCTCCACTGCCCAAGAACCTACCCCGCCCACGCCGACCACGCAGACGTGCGCGCGCGAAAACCGCGCCAGTGCTTCATCTCCATAGAGTCTGGCAATACCGCCGAAACGGCGCGAAGGAAGAAAAACGGTGTCGTTCATACCCAACCTTGTGATATATCAATAAATGAATGAAAATCAACGCAAAACGCTGCGGACGAATGCGACACATATTATACTGGAAAGCAGACGGGCTGTTGCAGCAGCCCGAAAGAGTCTATAATCGTTTCATATCGGACCCTTCCCAACCGCATGAAACAAAGTGCCGCCTGCGGCGCAAAAGGAGAATGAACTATGTACAAACATCTGGTTGTAGCCGTTGACGGCAGCGAAACTTCCCTCAACGCCCTGAAACACGCCGCCGAGTTGGCAAGCGTCAACAACGCCCGCCTGACTTTGGTACACGTCGCCAACCCCGCCGAATACATGGCGCTCGCCCCCGAATTCCTGCAACACGAGAGCTACGAGGCCGCCGCCGTCGCCCAAGGCAACGAAGTCTTGGACTTCGCTGAAAAAACCGCCCGCGAAAACGGCGTGGAAAACATTGTCAAACACCTGCTGGTCGCCAACAAAGGCGCGCGCGAAATGGCGCAGGATTTGGTCGATTACGCCGATGAAAACGGCGCCGACCTGCTGGTACTCGGCACACACGGCCGCACCGGCCTGATGCACCTCCTGATGGGCAGCTTCGCCGAAACCGTTATGCGCCAAAGCCACCTGCCGCTTCTGATTATCCGCAGCAAAGCGGAAGAAGCGTAAGGGGCTGCCCTATTGAAGAAGGTCGTCTGAAACTGCTTCGACAGACGCAGTTTCGATAATGTCCTTATCCGTCAAATAAAAAGGTCGTCTGAAAACCTGAAACTTGGTTTTCAGACGACCTTTGTCTTGTAATCCGTTTTATAGCGGATTAACTTGAAACCAGTACGGCGTTGCCTCGCCTTAGCTCAAAGAGAACGATTCTCTAAGG
>CAJZEA010000123.1:0-5179 GCA_915066515.1 uncultured Neisseria sp.
TTGCTTCAAGGTTCGCCACGCGGTTCACTTCGCGCAATACGGCTACCGGATCGGCAGCTTGGGTAACAGGGCGGCCCATCACCAGATAAGTCGAACCCGCTGCCAATGCCTCGGCGGGCGTCATGATGCGGCGTTGGTCGTCGTTGTTGCCGGCAACGTCCAAACGGATGCCGGGCGTTACCAAGACAAAATCCTGCCCTAATTCGCGGCGCAGCGGCGCGGCTTCTTGGGCGGAACAGACCACGCCGTCCAAGCCCGAACTTTGCGCCAGTTTTGCCAAGCGGATGACTTGTTCTTCAGGGGCGATGTTCAAACCGATTTCCGCCAAATCGCTTTGTTCCATACTGGTCAATACGGTTACGCCGATTAAGAGCGGCTTCGTGCCGTATCCGGCAATGGCTTCGGCAGCGGCTTCCATCATGCGGCGGCCGCCCGATGCGTGCATATCGACCATCCACACGCCCATGTCGGCGGCGACTTTGCAGGCTTGCGCGACGGTGTGGGGAATGTCGTGATATTTCAAATCGAGAAAGAGTTTGAAACCCTGATGAATCAGGCTTTCCGCCAAACTGCGTCCTGTCGCGGTAAACAGCTCTTTGCCGATTTTGATTTGGCACAAGGTCGGATCAAGGTTGCGGACAAATCCGAGCGTGTCTTTTTCGTTGGCAAAATCAAGGGCAACGATAACGGGAGTGCGTTGTTGCGGAGTTTGGAAGTCGGTGATTAAAGGATTCATGGTGTTTTCGTTTTGGGTTTTCAGACGACCTTTATCGTCTTTTTCGCAGTAACAACGTAAATTCAAGCCGTAGGTCGGGCATTGATGTCCGACCTACGCGGACTCAAGCCCCTGACAAACTGTTTCGGATGAATTTGAACCGGCACATCAGCCGTCATTCCCGCGCAGGCAGGAATCCATTGATAAAACTCAGTTCATCAGATTTAAACAGCGATTGCCCAAATTCAGAAATGGATTCCCGCCTGCGCGGGAATGACGCCGAATGATTATTTTTCGGTTGCAACACGCTGTTTATCAAAAACAGGTCGTCTGAAAACCTGACTTTCTGTTTTGTTTTCAGACGACCTTTTCGATTTATTTGCCCAATGCGCCCAATACTTCGGCTTTCACGGCTTCTACCGGCTGAGTGCCGTCAACTTTGATGTATTTCGGCGCGTGTTCGCCTTCCAGCTTGCTGTAAAAATCGACCAGCACTTCGGTTTGCTCATGGTACACGGCAAGGCGTTTTTTGACGGTTTCTTCTTTGTCGTCGTCGCGCTGAATCAAATCTTCGCCGGTTACGTCGTCTTTGCCTTCGACTTTGGGCGGATTGTAGGTAACGTGGTAGGTGCGGCCGGAAGCCAAGTGGACGCGGCGGCCGCTCATGCGGTCGACAATCACGCTGTCGGGTACGTCGATTTCAACGACCGCGTCCAAATCCACGCCCGCTTCAACCATCGCTTCGGCTTGTGCCAGCGTGCGCGGGAAGCCGTCGAACAGGAAACCGTTTTTGCAGTCGTCTTGCGCGATGCGTTCTTTCACCATGCCGATGATGATGTCGTCGCGCACCAAGCCGCCTTCGTCAATGATTTTTTTCGCTTCCAAACCCAGCGGCGTGCCTGCTTTAATCGCAGCGCGGAGCATATCGCCGGTGGAAATTTGCGGAATGCCGAACGCAGCGGTGATGAATTGAGCCTGAGTGCCTTTGCCCGCGCCTGGCGCGCCTAACAATAATACTTTCATGGGTGTTCCTTTTTGTTAAGTGATATGGATTTGAAACGTGATTCAAATGATTTTACACGGCTTGCGTTTATCGTTCAAAACTTCAGACGGCCTGTTCCGCGCCGAAATGTTTCCATGCGTCATCGCGCATTTCGGCAAACCATGTGTCTTCGGGAAAACGCTCCAATGCGTCTTTCAACGTGGAAAGCAGGTTTTGCGATAAAGTCTTCGCCAAATACTCTTCCTCGTTGGCTTCCGCCGCCTTGTCCGCCTGCTGCGCCAAACCGCGCGCGCGTGTCTGATGCCCGTGTGCCAAGTAGTTGAGCGCAATCACCTTTTGCGCCCAAAGCTGCGGAATCTCGGGGCTGTCTTGCAGCAAAACCGACAAAATCGACACGGCAACCGTCAGCCTGCCGCCGTTCAAGCGTAAATCCAGCGAACGGTTGGGCGGCAGCGTACTGAGCGTTTCCGCCATACGGAACCAAAACTCGCCGCTGGCTTCGTCCGGCGCGGCGGCTTTCAACATTTCATAGTTAAACTCTTGGTCGTCGTTTTGAACCAGCAGGGCAACATCGGCAAGCAGTTTTTGCTCCTCGCGGCTCAAATGGCGTAAATCGGTCATAAAAGGCTTTCTGTTGGTGTTTGGGTAAAACGGATTATCGGATTTGGTGTTTACTGAAAAACAGCTTTTTACGGCTCATCATTTTCAGACGACCTATCTCTCTACTCTAGGATGGCGATAAGGCTCGTCCAAATAATAAGGTTTCTTTTTAAATCTTTCCCATTTGACTTTCGGACGGTCTTTTGAAGAATCGAACACATTGCCGCCTGTCGTTCTCTTCCGCTTTCCAGTCAGATAATTGTCGCTGTACTCCTCAATTTCGCCTGAAGCTCTGTTATGTTGGGAATTGGTATACCCAATCAGAAGAAAGCGGTCGTTTTGGTAACGGAATAGGTAGTCACTGTCACCCATCCACCAGCTTCCGCAACTGTAAAACCACTGCAAACTCACTTTCAGACGACCTTTATCGATGGATACATCAGAAAATGGGTCGTCAAGACAGCCATTATCTTTATCGCTTTCAGGCGGAATCAGCGTTGTGTTTTCGACAGCCGTCTTGTAACCGTCTGCCTGCTTAAACAATACTTTCAACATCCTCGGGTTGGTATCCAAATCAGGTAGTCCCATAGAGTCGTTTGGGATGATGTTTGCCTTGTCTTGCTTTTGCAGCACCAAAACGGCATCGGCTTGATTGTCGCCGTTTAAATCCCCCTCCACGCTTTTGATGATTTTCCAACCTTTTGGAACGTGCGCGGAAAAACCGGCGGCGTAAGCAGGCAGGGCGATGCAGGATAAAAATATCAATATGCTGCGTTTCATAGCAATTCCTGATGATGGCAAATTCAATAGCCCGTAGCGCGGGCTTGGCTCGCGAAACCTAATGCTGAAACCGACTGATTTCAGATTTTGGCGAAACCCGCGTTAAACTCCTGGTCGTCGTTTTGAACCAGCAGGGCAACATCGGCAAGCAGTTTTTGCTCTTCGCGGCTCAAATGGCGTAAATCGGTCATATAAGGGCTTTCTGTTGATGTTTGGGTAAAACGGATTATCCGGTTTGGTGTTTACTGAAAAACAGCTTTTTACGGCTCATCATTTTCAGACGACCCATCTCATTCTATTGAATCGTGATAAGGCTCGTCCAAATAATAAGGTTTCGCTTTCAATCTTTCCCATTTGACTTTCGGGCGGTCTTTCGATGAACCGAACACATTGCCGCCTGTCGTTCTCTTCCGCTTTTCAGTCAGATAATTGTCGCTGTACTCCTCAATTTCGCCTGAAGCCCTGTGATATTCGTGATATGAATATCCAATCAGGAGAAAGCGGTCGTTTTGGTAACGGAATAGGTAGTCAATGCGGTCCTTCCACCAGTTTCCGCAACTGTAAAACCCTTCAAAATGGACTTTCAGACGACCTTTATCGATGGAGACATCAGAAAACGGGTCGTCAAGACAGCCCTTATCTTTATCGCTTTCAGGCGGAATCAGCGTTGTGTTTTCGACAGCCGTCTTGTAACCGTCTGCCTGCTTAAACAATACTTTCAACATCCTCGGGTTGGTATCCAAATCAGGTAGTCCCATAGAGTCGTTTGGGATGATGTTTGCCTTGTCTTGCTTTTGCAGCACCAAAACGGCATCGGCTTGATTGTCGCCGTTTAAATCCCCCTCCACGCTTTTGATGATTTTCCAGCCTTTGGGCGCGTAAGCGGAAAAATCGGCGGCGCAAGCAGGCAGGGCGATGAAGGGTAAAAATATCAATATGCTGCGTTTCATAGCAATTCCTGATGATGTCGAATTCAATAGCCCGTAGCGCGGGCTTGGCTTGAGAAACCTAATGCCGAAACCGACTGATTTCAGATTTTGGCGAAACTCGCTTCGCTCGTTTTCAGACGACCTCGAACGCAGCCCTGACCCTGTCCAAATCCTCTTGCGTATCCACGCCGGCGGCGGGGGCTTCTTTGGCGGTTTCGACGGCAATCGGGTAGCCGTGCCACAGGACGCGCAGTTGTTCCAGCGATTCGATGGTTTCCAGCGGCGAGACGCTCATTTCAGCGTAACGTTGCAGAAAACCGGCGCGGTAGGCGTAAATGCCGATATGGCGCAGGACGGCGGTTTCGACGGGCAATTCGCGTTTTTCGGCGCGCATGGCATCGCGCGGGTAGGGAATCGGGGCGCGGCTGAAGTAGATGGCGTTGCGGTTTTTGTCGAGGACGACTTTGACGACGTTGGGATTCATAAATTCGTCGAAATCGTGCAATTCGTGCGCCGCAGTCGCCATCTGCACGTTGTTTTCCACCAAGACTTCGGCGGTGCGGTCGATGAGTTCGGGGGCAATCAGCGGCTCGTCGCCCTGTACGTTGACGACCACCAGATGTTGCGGCAGTTTCAGCGCGGCAGCGGCTTCGGCAAGGCGCGTCGTGCCGCTTTCGTGCCGGTTGGAAGTCATGACGACTTCGACGCCGTGCGCCTGACAGGCCGTCTGAATGTCGGGATGGTCGGTGGCAACGACGACGCGCGCGGCTTTGCTTTTTGCCGCCTGTTCGGCAACGCGCACGACCATCGGTTTGCCGTGAATATCCGCCAAGGCTTTTCCGGGCAGGCGCGATGAATCCAGCCGCGCCGGAATCAATACGACGAATTCGGTCATGCTTTGAGTTCCTCTTCGCTCAACGGACGCGCTTCGTTTTCCAGCATATAGGGAATGCCGTCTTTAATCGGATAGGCAAGCTTCGCCTGACGGCTCCACAATTCCTGTTTGTCCTGATGATATTCCAGCCTGCCTTTGGTAACGGGGCAGACGAGGATGTCTAAGAATTTTTTTTCCATGGGGTTTCTTTCGGGTTTGATGGTTTATAGTGGATTAACTTTAAACCAGTACGGCGTTGTCTCGCCTTAGCTCAAAGA
>CAJZEA010000124.1:0-5114 GCA_915066515.1 uncultured Neisseria sp.
TACTGTCTGCGGCTTCGTCGCCTTGTCCTGATTTAAAGTTAATCCACTATAAAAGTTTAGACGGGTCGGGTATCTTGCTGGTGTGTCCAATGCGGAGTATTCTGTTCGGGCAAAAGAAGCCCGTCGTCGGTAAATTGTCAGCGCGTCCTAACATCACGGCGGTTTTCGTAAAAACCATGTAAACAAACGGCGCATTTTTGCCCAATATAAAGGATATTGATAAAATGACCCGTCCCTGCTGATGGCAGCAGCAGATTCATCTGCCGCCAAAAGGTCGTCTGAACGGCATCATCAATATAGGTATCTCATGAATAAGAACACTCAATACGGCAAAGGCCTTTTCGGCTTTTTCTTCGGCCTCATCCTCGCCACCGGCGTGATCGGGGGCATCCTGTATTTTCTGAATCAAGACACCCCGAACGCCTTCAAGGGCGCGACCGAGCCGCAAAAACAGCAAACCGAGCCTGAAATCCTCAAGCCGCAGGAAAAATCCAAACCTGAATCCAAGCCTGAGACTGAAGAGCAGCCTGTCGTTGTTCCCGTAGAGAAAGAGCGTCCGGCAGAAGAAGCCAAGCCCGAACAGAAACGCAGCGAAGCCGACGACGATGCGGCAGCCAAAGAAAAAGAACGCGCAGACAAAGAAGCGAAAGAAAAGGCAGATAAAGCCAAAGCCGAGAAAGAACGCGCGGACAAAGAAAAAGCGGAAAAAGAGCGTGCCGTCCATGAAGCGGAAGACGAAGCCCGCGAAGCAGAAAAAGCCCTGCGCGAAGCTGAAAAAGAAGACAAAGACGCTGCCGAACGCGAGTTGAGACAAAAACTCGCCGAGAAAAAGGCAGAGCTTGCGAAAAAACGCGCAGAAAAAGAAAAAGCCGACAAAGAAGCCGCCGATAAAGCCAAAAAGGCAGCCGAGTTGACGGACAAACAAAAAGCGCGCGCCGAACGTAAACTCGCCGAGAAAAAAGCGGCAGAGAAGAAAGCCGCCGAAGCCAAGAAAACCGAAACGGCCAAAACCAACAAACCGACCCCCGAACAAATCCTGAACAGCGGCAGCATCGAAAAAGCCCGTCAGGAAGCGAATAAAGGCGCGGCGAAAGAAGTGAAGAAAGCCGAAGCGGACAAACAAACCGCTAAAGCCGACAATGCCAAAGCCGAAGCCAAAACTTCGGAAGGCGGTAAGAAAGTCATCCTGCAAATGGGTTCGTACGCCGACCGCAACAGCGCCGACGCGCAACGTGCCAAACTCGCCATGCTGGGCATTTCGTCCAAAGTGGTCGAACGCACCAACGGCGACAAAACCGTTTACCGCGTACAAAGCAACAGCATGTCGTCTGAAGCCGCAAAAAACGTTCAGAAAGACTTGCAAAAACACAATATCAACAGCCTGATGCGTTCGGCTCAATAAGGAGGCGGCAATGAAACGGACAACCAAACCGGCAGCCGTCCTCCTCAGCCTTGCGCTTGCCTTTTCTGCAAGTGCGCAGGCTGCGGTCGAAGGCGTGGATTACACGGTTTTGAACAAACCGATTCCACAACGAGACGCATCCAAAATCGAAGTTTTGGAATTTTTCGGCTATTTCTGCATACATTGCCAAAACTTTGATCCCGTCTTGCTGTCATACAGCAAAACTTTCCCGAAAGACGTTTACCTGCGTACCGAACACGTCGTCTGGATGCCTGAAATGTTGGGCTTGGCGCGGGTTGCCGCGGCGGTTAACGCTTCGGGTTTGAAGTATCAGGCAAACCCCGCTATTTTCAAAGCCGTACACGAACAGAAAATCAATTTGGCGGATACCGCCACTTTCAAAAGCTGGGCGGCGGCACAAAAAAGCTTTGACAGCAAAAAACTGATTGCCGCATACGACGCACCCGCCAGCCTCGCAGCCGCTAAAAAAATGCAAAGCCTGACCGAGACTTACCGTATCGACGGCACGCCGGACGTCATCGTCGGAGGCAAGTATCGGATCATATTCAGCAGCGATTGGGCGAATGGGCAGAAAATCATAGGCGAGCTGATTAATAAAGTCCGCCAAGAGCGTTCCGGCAAAGCCGCGCGCTGACGGAATTTAGCCAGACAGTTTCGGAATGACCGTAAAGATAAGGCGGTTTCCGAACTGTCTGTTTGTTTTGGGCGGCGTAAAATCCATAAAAATGATACTGCTGAGGGATGGGGTAAACACCGCCATACCGCAGCAGTTTTCCGATTCTGATACCGCTTCATCCTGAAATCCAGACGGGCAAACGTCGTCTGAAAACCAAAAAAGAAAGCAATATGGACATTTTTACTCTATTAAAGGCCCTGCTTATGGGCATTGTGGAAGGCTTGACGGAATTTCTGCCGATTTCAAGTACCGGCCACTTGATTGTATTGGGCGACTTGCTCAATTTCCACAGCAACGGCAAAGTATTTGAAATCGCCATCCAACTGGGCGCGGTGCTTGCCGTGATTTTTGAATACCGTCAACGTTTTACCTCCGTTTTATCCGGACTGGGCAAAGACCGCACCGCCAACCGCTTCGTGTTGAACCTTGCCGTCGCGTTCGTGCCTGCCGCTTTGATGGGATTTCTGTTTAGAAAACAAATTAAATTATATCTATTTAATCCAAAAACCGTGGCTATCATGCTGGTGTTGGGCGGACTCTTTATTCTGTGGGTCGAAAGACGCCAAAGCAAAGTCAAACCTAAAGTCAAAAGCGTGGATGAAATGCGTCCAATTGACGCGCTTGTGGTCGGCTGCGCCCAAGTTTGCGCGCTGGTGCCGGGGACTTCGCGTTCGGGCAGTACGATTATGGGCGGTATGCTGTGGGGCATTGAGCGCAAAGCCGCGACCGAATTTTCATTCTTCCTCGCCGTGCCGATGATGATTGCCGCCACCGGCTATGACGTATTCAAACATTACGAACTCTTCACGTTGCAGGATATCGGCCTGATTGCCGTCGGTTTTATCGCCGCCTTCTTGGCAGGTTTCTTAGCGATTAAATCGCTGTTGAAATTCGTGTCCAGCAAAAACTATGTTCCGTTTGCCTATTACCGCATCGTCTTCGGCGGATTGATTCTGCTGACTTCGCATATGGGCTGGGTCAAATGGACTGCATGATGTTAAAGCAGGAATAAGCTGCCCATGATAAAAGGTCGTCTGAAAACCTCGAAAACAAGGTTTTCAGACGACCTTTTATTTGTCCGGATACACCATATCGCAATAGATTCAAGCAGCGTAGGTGATTCGTCCTGTCAAATCCAGATGCAGGAATGAAAGTTCCGGATTGTCGGTTTAACGCAGGGGTCGTCTGAAAAACCATCGTTTAAGGTTTTCAGACGACCTTTTGATAAGAACTTCAGACAGGGTTATTCGATGATTTCGGTGAATACGACGGTTTTGCCGCCGCGGGTAAGCGTGGCGAAGCCGTCCTGAAGCTGCCATATTGTGCTTGCGTTACGGTATTCCGTGGTTTTGGTCATCGAATGGGTTTGCGTCAGTTTTTCGACCGTACTCCCCTGACGCAGTTCGACCGTCATCGGGCTGTTGCTGTTGACGTAGATGGCGGAGATGCGACTGCCGTCGGCGGCTTGGTAGCGGATGGCGTTGTTTTGCGCTTCGGCGACGACGGCGAGAGGGGCATCGGGGCGGACGGCTTTATACGAACCGCAGGCGGTACACAGTCCGAGCAACAGCAGGAGGGCGTATCTCTTCATAGCGTCTCAATAATGGTGGTGGGGAATGTGGCCTTCGAGATGGTAACGCGTTCCGCAGTAGGGGCATTCGATGTCGCTGTCGGACTGAATCGGGAGGAAGACGCGCGGATGACCGTTCCAAGTTTCGTGGTTGGGACCGGAGCAGTGCAGCGGCAGGTCTTTGGGGTAGATAATGACGGTTTCGGTGTTTGCGTTCATGATTTTTCCTTGGTAAGTCCGACCTTATTGTACGATATATCGCCTGCTTGTGCAGCGCAAAAGGTCGTCTGAAAATAGGTTTTGGTTTGATAATGCTTTGGTTATAATGCGGTTTTTATGATGAATCAGCTTTAAATCGCTTTATTTTCAAACGGGCTTTAACATGACGACACTTTTTCGGCAGGATGATTTGAACCCTCAAGACGCCGTAGAATTTCTCTACACATTGAGCGCGGCGTATCTGGATTATACGGATACGGCAGGCGATGAGGAAATGCGGTGTTTGAACGACGAGCAGCACACGCTGACGGCTTACTGCTATTTGGACAGCCAAGTGCAGGAGGGCGGTTTTGTGCAACTGATTGCGGCGGGTTACGGCGAATATGTGTTCCATAACCCCGTTGCCGACAGCCTGCGCCGCTGGCGGATTAAACCGACGCCTAAGATTTTGGATAAGGCGAAGGCTTTATACGAGCGGGATGGCGCGAAAATCGAGGAGATGGCGGACAGCGGGGCATCTTTGGACGCGATTCGTGCCGAGTTTCCCGATTTTGAGGAATTGGACGGCGAATATTACGAAATCGCGGATGACGATATGGCAGCGGCTGTGGCGTATGTGTTGGCAAATTGGGAGAAATTTTCGGAGATCGCGGATTGAGTGAACGTTAAGAAATTGAACGGATTTCCCTGTTTGGGCGATTGATAGCAAAAGGTCGTCTGAAAACCTGATTCGGTTTTCAGACGACCTTTTTTCAGACGACCTTAAGCGTAATGCCGTTCTTCGCCTTTGCCGTCCACATTCTCGGCGCAGCGTTTGCAGATGGTTTCATGGCCTGCGACTGTGCCGATGTCGTGGGTGTAGTGCCAGCAGCGTTCGCATTTTTCGCCGTCGCTGGCTTTGGCGGTAACGGCAAGTTCGCTGCCGGTTTTGACTTCGACTTTGGACACCAAGAGGGCAAAGCGCAATTCTTCGCCCAGGGCGTTCAGGTAGTCGGCGGTGGCTTCCGGCGCGGTGATTTCGGCTTCTGCCTGCAAGGACGAACCGACGGTTTTGTCAGCGCGCAAAGGCTCGATGGCGGCGGTTACGGCTTCGCGGGCTTCGCGGACTGCCGTCCATTTTTTCACCAGTTCGGCTTCGGCTTTCTCGTTGATGGGCGGGAACTCGTGCCAAGTGTGGAAGAGGACGCTGTCTTCTTCGCCGCCGCCGATGATGTCCCACGCTTCTT
>CAJZEA010000125.1:0-5101 GCA_915066515.1 uncultured Neisseria sp.
TCGGCGAAACCTACATCAACCGCGAAAACTTCGAAGCCATGCAGGGCTTCCATGCGGGCTGGAAAAAATCCGGTATCGGCGGCGCGGACGGCAAACACGGTTTGGAAGAATATCTGCAAACCCAAGTCGTTTATCTGGAAACCAATATTTGATAACGCCTTGATGTGTTGACATAAAAGGTCGTCTGAAAAGTTTCAGACGACCTTTTTCTATGTTCGGACGCAACGTATTAAGGCAGGACACAAAACATCATCGCGACGGTTCAAACCAGACGATTTGTCCTTTATCGATATGTATCGGCACGGTATCGCCGGCGGGTAGCTGTCCGGCGGGCAGAAGGGTAGTCAGTTCGCCGTATTCGGGGTGGGCGAAGGTCAGACGCAGGCTGTCGGGCAAGGGGGTGAGGGACAGGATGCGGCAGGGTGTGCCTTGCGGGTCGGGACGGATGGCGTGTGTCGGGATGTGACGCGCATCGTCGGTGTTGGGCAGTCCGAGCAGGCGGGCGGCTTGGGCGTCGGCGGGGTGGCGGAAGAGTTCGGCGGGCGTGCCGTATTGGAGGATGCGCCCTTCGTGCATGAGGGCGATATGGTCTGCCAGCGCGGCGGCTTCTTCGGGGGAATGGGTTACGAGGACGGCGGGGATGTTTTGACGGCGGATGCTCTCGTCGGTCAGGCGGTAGAGGGTGTGGCGCAGGTGGGTGTCGAGGCTGGAGAAGGCTTCGTCCAAGAGGAGCAGGGACGGTTTGATAATCAGGGCGCGGGCAAGGGCGAGGCGTTGCTGTTCGCCGCCGGAGAGGCTGCCGGGTTTGCGGCGGGCTTCGTTTTCCAAACCGATGTCGCGCAGCGCCTGCATGGTTTGTGCTTCGATTTCGGCTTTGGGCAGGCGGCGCATTTTGAGTCCGAAGCCGACGTTTTCTTGGGCGGTCAGGTGCGGGAACAGGGCGTAGTCTTGAAACATCAGCGAGACGTTGCGCTTTTCGGGCGGGACGGCAGTGATGTCCTGCCCGTCCAGCCAGACTTCGCCGCTGTCGGGTTTGACGATGCCTGCGATGATTTTGAGCAGGGTGGATTTGCCGCAACCGGAACGTCCGAGGACGGCAAGGGTTTCGCCTGCGGAGACGGTCAGGCTGATGCGGTCGGCGACGGTTTTGCTGTCGAAGCGTTTGCAGATGTCGGTAAGTCGGAGCATGGGTTTCAGACGACCTTTTCGGGAATCGGGAAAGGGAAACGGCGGGGCGTTAATGGTTTTGTACTGTTTTATTTTTTGCATTCAGCGGCAAAGGCTGTCCAGCCAAAGGCTTAGCGGGTGTTGCCTGTCGAGCGCGCCGTAGCGTTTGAGGGCTTCTAGGGTAACGAGCTGGGCATCGTGCATCATGGTTTGGGACAACATGGTTTCGATGAGTTGCGAAACGTTCATCAATTCAAACCCTGCGACTTCGCCGTCTTGGTTTTCGGGGCGGACGGATTCGGGCAGGACGATGTCGAAGATGTGCAGGATTTCGTTGTGGATGCCGCGCGAGACGGGGCGCAGGCTGTGGATTCGGGCGGCGGCTCGGAGGTTGTCGAGGGCGGGCGGCATCAGTCCGGCTTCTTCTTCGCTTTCGCGGCAGACGGCTTCAAACGGGGTTTCGCCGCTGGCAATGCCGCCGCCGACGAGGTTGTCGAGTTTGTCGGGATCGACGGCTTTGTGCGGGCTGCGGCGGCCTATCCAAAAATGCCAGCCGCCGTCGGTTTGCACCAGTCCGTTGAGGTGGACGGCTTGGCTCATGAGTCCGAACGGGCGGAAGGCGGCGCGTTCCAACGCAAAGAGAACCTTGCCCGCGTCGTTGCACACGTCAAATTTTTCGTCGCGCCAGCCGTGCAACAGTCCGAGGCTTTTCCATTCGTGCGCCAAGTGCTGCAAACTGTCGCCCATCGCCAGCCAGTTGTCCGTTTGCAGGCAGAGGTCGTCTGAAATTTCAGAAAGCCCTTCCTGCCAGTCTTGTTTGATCCGTTCGCGCCAAAACGGATTCAGACGACCCAAAGCCAGCCCGTTCAGATAGAGCGCGTTCCAGTCGTCTGCCGCGCCGTAACTTGCCCGCGCCCAATCGTAGAGCGCGTCGTGGGTGCGGCGGTCGATCGTTTCGGAAAAACAAGGGTGCGAAGACATGGCCGTTCCTCAGTCCAATCATAAACATAAAGCGGATTGTATCTGCTTTGTTTCAATTTGCAATCAACTCTATCCATAGCCGGACGGTACACGATGCAAAGCCAAACCGCCCGAAAACCGCTATAATCGTCCCATTCTGTCGGAGGTCCAACACCATGAGCGAATTGAGCGAAATTCTCGCCTATAATCAAAATTTTGTCGAATCGGGCGAATACGAAAAATATTTCACCGACAAATATCCCGGCCGCGAACTGGCCATCCTGTCCTGCATGGACGCGCGCATCATCGAACTGCTGCCCGACGCGCTCGGACTGAAAAACGGCGACGCCAAGCTTATCAAAAACGCCGGCGCGGTCGTTACCCATCCTTGGGGTTCCGTCATGCGCAGCCTTTTGGTCGCCGTGTTCGAACTCAAAGTCAAAGAAATCATGGTCATTGCCCACTACGATTGCGGCATGAAGGGGCTGAACGCCGCCGGTTTCCTTGAAAAAGTACACGAAAGCGACATCCCCGACGACCGCATCGAAACCTTGCGCAACGCGGGCATAAACCTCGACAACTGGCTGACCGGTTTCGACAACGTAGAAGACAGCGTCCGCCACACCGTCAAAGTCATCCGCAACCACCCGCTTATGCCCGCCGACATCGCCGTCCACGGACTCGTCATCCACCCGACCACCGGCAAACTCACCCTGGTTGTCGACGGCAGCCCCGAGGCAAAAAGCCTTTCAGACGACCCCGACAACCCATAAACCCGACAGGTCGTCTGAAACCCAAACAGAGCGCACACCCCACACCCAAGGACACCCATGATAAACATCGGACTTTTCGGCGGCACCTTCGACCCCATCCACAACGGCCACCTCCACATCGCCCGCGCCTTCGCCGACGAAATCGGACTCGACACCGTCGTCTTCCTGCCCGCAGGCGACCCCTACCACAAAGACCCGTCCCGCGCCCCCGCCCAAGACCGCCTCATCATGACCGAACTCGCCATCGCCGACGACCCCCGCTTCGCCGCCAGCGACTGCGACATCGTCCGCGACGGCGCAACGTACACCTTCGACACCGTCCAAATCTTCCGCCAGCAATTCCCCGCCGCCCAACTTTGGTGGCTCATGGGCAGCGACAGCCTCATGAAACTGCACACTTGGAAAAAATGGCAGACCCTCGTGCGCCAAACCCACATCGCCGTCGCCATGCGCCAAGGCGACAACCTCAACCAAACCCCGCGCGAACTCCACGCCTGGCTGGGCGAAGCCCTCCAAAACGGCAGCGTCCGCATCCTCAACGCCCCCCTGCACAACACCTCCTCCACCCAAATCCGCCAAACCCTCCAAAGCGGCAGACTTTCAGACGACCTCCCGCCCCAAGTCGCCCGCTACATCCGCGAACACAAACTGTACCAAAGCGGAAAATAGCGTAAATTCATACAGATAAGTTATAATACCGTCCAAACCCCATTTCATTCCCACCATTAGGAAAATAATGAACGAACAAGAACTGCAAGACCTGCAAAAAATGGTCGAAATCGCCGTCGAAGCCCTCGAAGACATCAAAGCCAAAGACATCTCCGTTCTCGAAACCCAAGAAAAAACCTCATTGTTCGCCCGCATGATCATCGCCAGCGGCGACAGCACCCGACAAGTCAAAGCCCTCGCCAACAACGTCGCCGTCAGCCTCAAAGAAGCCGGCTTCGAAATCCTCAGCACCGAAGGCGACAGTGGCGAATGGACGCTTGTTGACGCAGGCGACCTCGTCGTCCACGTCATGCTGCCCGCCGTCCGCGACTTCTACGACATCGACACCCTTTGGGGAGGCGAAAAACCCAGCTTCCACGCTGGCGCGCAAAAACCCTGGCACGCCGCCGACTAAGCAGCCATCCCAAGCCGTCTGTGCATACAGACGGCTTTATTGCGTACGCCCACCCCCCTTTGTCCAAACCGAAGTTTTCAGACGACCCCTTGACCGAACAATATAGTGGATTAACAAAAATCAGGACAAGGCGACGAAGCCGCAGACAGTACAAAAAATAGTACGGAACCGATTCACTTGGTGCTTCAGCACCTTAGAGAATCGTTCTCCTTGAGCTAAGGCGAGGCAACGCCGTACTGGTTTAAATTTAATCCACTATAACAATATCGGCTTCAAGAATCCCGTTTCACCATCATTCAAACCAAAAGGTCGTCTGAAACCTTTCAGACGACCCCATCCGACCAAGGAAACCCATGAACATCACCGTCCTCGCCGTCGGCACCAAAATGCCCCGCTGGGTGGACGAAGCCGTCGGCGAATACGCCAAACGCTTCGGACGCGACGTCGCCTACACCCTCAAAGAAATCAAACCCGAAAAACGCGGCGCAGGCGTCAACGCCGCACAAGGCATGGCGGCGGAAGAAAAACGCATCCTCGAAGCCATCCCCCAAGGCGCATTCCTCATCGTCCTCGACGAACGCGGCAAAGCCCCGACCTCCGTCGAGCTGGCGGAACACCTCAAAAGCTGGCAGCAAAACGGCGAACACGTCTGCTTCGTCATCGGCGGCGCCGACGGCATGACCGACCGCCTCAAACAACAAGCCCGCATGATGATGCGCCTCTCCAGCCTCACCCTCCCGCACGGCATGGTGCGCGTCCTTCTGACCGAACAGCTCTACCGCGCCGTCTCCATCCTCCACAACCATCCTTACCACCGTGAATAGCAAAAGCCGTTCCCGCAGGCAGGCTTCACGCGCCCAAACCGCTTGAATCGGGCGCAGGCGTATCTGTTGCGAATTCAATACATCAAGAAATAGTAAACCAAGAAATATTCAGATATTTTTTGAACGCCCGCCATAAGGACGATAAGATACCGACCTCACTTGATAAGGGATTGATTCAGAAACAGTTCGGGCTTGCCGCAGGCAACTTCGCCGTATGGTTTTGAAGTGGGAAAGCTTCAATCCCCATTTTGATA
>CAJZEA010000126.1:0-4947 GCA_915066515.1 uncultured Neisseria sp.
TTCCTGCCTGGTTTTCAATCCATTGAGGATTTCTTGGCGGAATTTTTTCTCCATGCCGTTTATCAGCTCTTTTTCTTGGGCTTTCCAGTTGGCAGGGGCTTTCTTATTGTCGGCAGGGATATAGAAAAAACTGCGTACGATATAGGCGTCATCATTATCCAGCTTGAAATATAAGTCGGCTTCGTAGGGCATACCGCGATCTCGGATAATATGCTCCCATTCAAAATCCCTACGCGTTACCTGCATCATTGCCCGATCCGGAATCAGAGTACGGGTATCAACAACAATTTTTGTTCCTGCTCTACCATTTTGCTTAAACTCGTTGATATTCCTAACGTTTCTCTTCCAGTCATTGAACATAACCATCACGCTCCAGCCATTGTAATCAAGGTGCGTACTGCCGTGACGGCGTTGGGACGGCAGGCGCAATTGATAGCGGCCGCTGCAATAGGGCTGTTCTGTCCAGTAGGCGGTATCGATGGCGGATTGTGTGACGGTTGGTGACGTTTCTGCAGATGGGGAAACGGTAGGCGTGCAGGCTGCGACGGCGAGAATAAGCGACAGCGTAGTCAGACGGATGGACATAAATAGGCTCCGTGATTGAATAGGGGTCGTCTGAAAGTATAGTTTATTCAGACGACCTTTGTCATAAAACGGGTTTGGCGGTATTTATTCAGCATAGGCGGGTATTTCGCGCGTCCGTAAGATGGGCGGTATGGCGATAATGTCGGTAGGGAAAATGACGGTTTGGCTTTATAATCTGATTCATTCTTTTCAGGCAGACCATTATGGAACACGATTCAAACGAAACCATGCGCCTTTCCAAGCGTATGGCGCAATTGGGCTTATGCTCGCGCCGCGAGGCGGACAGCTATATCGAGCAAGGCTGGGTCAAGGTCAATGGGCAAACCGCCGTACTCAGTCAGAAAGTGACCGAACGCGACCGCATCGACCTCAACCGGCAGGCGCATGAAAAACAGGCGGAGCGCGTTACCATCCTGCTCAACAAGCCCGTCGGCTACGTCAGCGCACAGGCGGAAAAAGGCTACAAATCCGCCGCCGAGCTGATTACCGCCAACAACCGTTGGGAAGGCGACGACAGCCGCATTCCGTTCAGCGAAAAACACAAATTCGGCTTGGCGCCGGCCGGCCGGCTGGACATCGATTCCGTCGGACTGCTGGTGTTGACGCAGGACGGCCGCATCGCCAAGCAGCTTATCGGCGAAAACAGCGGCAGTGAAAAAGAATATCTGGTGCGCGTGCGCGGCAAATTGGACGAAAAAGGACTTGCCTTACTCAACCACGGATTGAGCTTGGACGGCGAGAAACTGCGCCCCGCCAAAGTAGAATGGCAAAACGAAGACCAACTGCGCTTCGTGCTGAAACAGGGCAAAAAGCGGCAAATCCGCCGTATGTGCGAACTTGTCGGTTTGCGCGTCATCGGGCTAAAGCGGATTCGGATGGGTAAAGTCAAACTGGGCAAACTGCCGCCCGGCAAATGGCGTTATCTGCGGGCGGATGAATCGTTTTGATTGGATTTGAACTTGGGAATGACGGCAAGAGGTCGTCTGAAAACGTCACTGTATCCGTTTTATAAAGATAAGAATATGAATTTAGAAACCAAAATCCCGCCGCCGGCGGTATGTTTTATCTGCGCATTGCTGATGTATGCCTCTGCGCAAGTATCCGCGCTGGCAGGCATACTGCCGCGCTTTCCTATATTGCTGTCGGTTGTTTTGATAGCGTTTGGGACGGCGTTGGGCGTATCAGGTGTGTGGGCGTTTCGCCGTGTGCGCACGACCGTCAGCCCGTTCAATCCCGAACAAACCGAACACTTCGTTTCAGAAGGTGTGTACCGTTTCAGCCGTAACCCGATGTATGCAGGCATGGGCTGCTGGCTGGCGGCATGGGCGGGACACTTGGCGCATCCGCTGCCGTGGCTGTTTTTGGCGGTATTTGCCGCCTATATGACGCGTTTCCAAATCATGCCCGAAGAACGCGTTTTGGCGCGGAAATTCGGTGCTGAGTACGAGGCGTACTGCCGACGCGTCCGCCGTTGGTTATAAAAGCGGAAAACATTAAATCAGATGCGCCTTTGCGGCATGAAATGAATCCGGCTGCGCCGATTGACTTGGATTGTGTGAATCCGCGATGATTCAAATCAAACAAAAGGTCGTCTGAAGCCCCAAAACAGGGTTTCAGACGACCTTTCTAGTCAACTGCCTACATCAAATTAATGATGACCGCAGCCGCATTCTTTTTTCATGTCGATAACCATGCGGCCGGTGATTTTGCCTTCGCGCATTTCTTGGAAAATTGCCGGAGCTTCGTCCAAGGCGCGCAGTTGGACTTTCGGTACGACCAAGCCTTCTGCGCCGAATTGGAAGGCTTCTTCCAAGTCTTTGCGCGTACCGACCAGCGAGCCGACCACTTCGATGCCGTCCAAGACCAGACGCGGGATGGACAAGTCCATAGATTCGGGCGGCAGGCCGATGGCGACGACGCGGCCGCCTGCACGGACGCAGTCCACGGCAGAGTTGAACGCGGCGGCGGATACGGCGGTAACAACAGCTGCGTGTGCGCCGCCGGTTTTTTCCTGAATCACTTTGGCAGCGTCTTCTTTGGCGGCGTTGATGACCAAATCTGCACCGCTTTCTTTAGCGAATGCCAGTTTTTCATCGTTGATGTCGATGGCGACGACGTGTGCGCCGAATACTTTTTTCGCGTATTGGACACCCAAGTTGCCCAAACCGCCCGCGCCGTAAACGGCAATCCATTGTCCCGGACGCACGCCGGAAACTTTCACGCCTTTGTAAGTGGTTACGCCGGCGCAGGTAATGCTGGAGGCTTGTGCAGGGTCGAGGCCGTCGGGTACTTTGACGGCATAGTCCGCATCTACGATACAGTGGGTCGCCATGCCGCCGTCGGCGGTGTAGCCGGCGTTCAATACGGAACGGCACAAGGTTTCGCGGCCGGTATTACAGTATTCGCACGAACCGCAGCTTTGGAACAACCATGCGATGCTGACACGGTCGCCGACTTTCAGGGCGTTCGCACCCGGAGCGACTTCTTTGACAATGCCGATGCCTTCGTGTCCCAACACGCGGCCCGGTTTTTCGCCGTAGTCGCCTGCCGCAACGTGCAAGTCGGTATGGCACACGCCGCAATATTCGACTTCAACCAACGCCTCGCCGTATTCCAACGGGCGCAGTTCGCGTTCTACAACTTCTACATCGCCTGCTACATTTTGATTCACAACAACTGCTTGCATCTTCATGGTGTTCTCCTTGGCATTCGTAAGAAATCCGTAAACGGTCGGGCGGGATAACGCCTTTCCTGTAAATGAGAATACTCCCCTTCATTTCGCCGTGTCAACACCCTATCTTTTTGAAAAATAAGGAATAAAATGTTATACCATAACATTTTATCTGCGTAAAAATATACCTGTTAAAGCACTGAAAAATTCTTACACATATCATGTAAAAAAGGTCGTCTGAAAACTTTAAATATATTAACAAACGCGCTTCGTTTCCATACGGGGTCAAGCCTTATCGGTTTAAATTTCCTATTTTAGAAAATTACATATTTGGAATTTCGAGAACGTTATCATTTTTAGTGCTTGAACTGAAAGAGAAAAAATACTATCCTGTTTTCAGACGACGTTTGAGGAACGTCCAAAACCTAAGAAAGACAACCAAGGAGACAGCATCATGGCAAAAGATTTAAATGTGTTTGATAAAGAGTACGGCCTCTTGATTAACGGCGTGTGGACGAAACCCGGCGCGCTTTTGGATTCGTACAATCCTGCCAACGGCGAAGTATTGGCGAAATTCACCGACGCAACCGACGCCGATGTCGATGCCGCCGTTGCCGCCGCGCAAGAAGCGTTCAAAACATGGCGCAAAACCACCACCACCGAACGCGCCGCCATACTCAACAAAATCGCCGATGTGATCGACGACAACTTGGAATTGTTCGCCTTGCAGGAAACGCTGGACAACGGCAAACCCATCCGCGAAACCCGCGCCGCCGACATCCCTCTGGCTTCCGACCATTTCCGCTACTTTGCCAGCGTAATCCGCGGCGAAGAAGGCACTGCCACCCAGCTTGACTCCGAAG
Source organism: uncultured Neisseria sp. (assembly GCA_915066515.1). Taxonomy (GTDB): domain Bacteria; phylum Pseudomonadota; class Gammaproteobacteria; order Burkholderiales; family Neisseriaceae; genus Neisseria. The sequence continues at coordinate 4,120 of CAJZEA010000126.1, forward strand.
ACCTGTCTATCGTCCTGCGCGAACCCATCGGCGTCGTCGGTCAGATTATTCCGTGGAACTTCCCCTTCCTGATGGCGGCTTGGAAAATCGCCCCCGCACTCGCCGCAGGCTGTACCATCGTTATCCACCCGTCTTCCAGCACTTCGCTGAGCCTGTTGTCGTTCGCACAAAAAATCAACCACTTGCTGCCTAAAGGTGTGTTGAACATCATCACCGGACGCGGTTCTAAATCCGGCGAATACATGCTGCACCACAAAGGCTTTAACAAACTCGCCTTCACCGGTTCGACCGAAATCGGCCGCCACATCGGCATCGCCGCCGCCGAAATGCTGATTCCCGCCACCTTGGAGCTGGGCGGCAAATCCGCCAACATTTTCTTTGATGACATGCCGTTCGACAAAGCCCTCGAAGGCGCGCAAAAAGGTATTTTATTCAACCAAGGCCAAGTGTGCTGCGCCGGTTCGCGCATCTTCGTACAAGAAGGCATTTACGACAAATTCGTCAACGCCTTGGCTGAAGAATTCAAAAAAATCAAAGTCGGCCTGCCTTGGGAAGACGATACCCAAATGGGTTCGCAAGTCAACGCCGGTCAGCTTGAAACCATTTTGAAATACGTCAAAATCGGCGAACAGGAAGGCTGCCGCATCATCACCGGCGGTAAGAAAATCGAAGGCGCGTTAGGCAAAGGCGAATTTGTCGAACCGACCTTGATCGAAGCCGGCAGCAACAACGCCCGTGTCGCCCAAGAAGAAATCTTCGGCCCGGTTGCTACTGTGATTAAATTCAAAACCGAAGAAGAAGTCATCAAAATGGCCAACGACAGCGAAT
>CAJZEA010000127.1:0-4945 GCA_915066515.1 uncultured Neisseria sp.
GATTCAAAACGGGATGATTGTAGCCGTGTATCGCACACCACCAAGACGACATCCCATCAATCAGCCGCGTACCGTCCGCCAATTCGATATGCACGCCCTCCGCTCGGCGCACCGGATAAACAGGCAACGGATCGGTCATGGACGTATAGGGATGGAGCAGATGGGCGCGGTCGAAATCGAGCAGGGAGGAAGTGTGTTCGGGCAACATATTTTCTGAGAAGGGTTTATATCAAATTTCGCTATTTTAACCCACTCTGATTAGATGAAAACCTGAAAAGTCCCTATCGGATAAGGGAAAGGTCGTCTGAAAACCTGTTTTCGGTGATGTGGTTCATATCCGGCATAGTATGCAGAAAAATTTCAGGCAACCTAAAAATAAGCCGTTTGAAAGGCGGACTTTCAAACGGCTTGTTTTGAGAATTTCAAGTGAGATAGCTAATCACGGTATGAACATGAATACGCCCTATATTCTGTCGATATCCCAAAACCAAAGACATTAAAAGACAAATTCAGGTCAATGAAGGCAGATTAATGCAGCGTACTGTTTGATCCTTCATCAGAGTCGCAGAAATTGCAGTAATGATAGACGTCGACGTCTATTTCCGTACCCGTCAGATAACAAAATTCTATGATTTCCCGACTAAATCCTATATAGGGATTTTGTTCTGCATCCACAACATATTCAGGGACAATTTCCAACCAAAATTTTGCTTGGTATTGCCGACGGAATCGGGCAAGTGCATCAATGTTCCCGTGTAATTGGCGGACAATCCGCAGGCACTGCCCTTCTGCATCATTGACCGGCTGATCTTGGCGGCAGCCATTCCATGCGCTCCAATCAGCCGGCTGTGGGCGTAGCATTCCATTAGCTAAATGCGTCTCTCCACACCGGGTAACAGAAAACGGCTGGATACCGAGCAATTGCGTCAATTCATCGGCGCAATTGTGGTCGGATACCATACGGAAATAGCTGTAACAATTGGGGAGAATCATCATATTTTTGTTTTCAGACGACCTTCACATCATCCCTACAACTCAATCCCTTTCAGCTTCGCCACGGTATTGATGTCTTTATCGCCGCGGCCGGACAGGTTGACCAGAATCACTTGGTCTTTGCCCATTTTCGGCGCGTTGGCGACTGCCCATGCGAGGGCGTGGCTGGATTCGAGCGCGGGGATGATGCCTTCGAAGCGGCACAACAAATCAAAGGCCTCGAGTGCTTCGTCGTCTTTGGCGACGGTGTATTCGACGCGTTTGATGTCGTTCAGGTGGCTGTGTTCCGGGCCGATGCCGGGGTAGTCGAGACCTGCGGAAACGGAGTGCGTACCCAAGACTTGGCCGTTTTCGTCCTGCATCAGGTAGCTGCGGAAGCCGTGCAATACGCCGATGGGGGCTTTGCTGGTAATCGGCGCGGCGTGGTCGGGGGTGTCCACACCCAAACCGCCGGCTTCCACGCCGACGAGGCGCACGTTTTCTTCGCCGATATACGGGTGGAACAGGCCGATGGCGTTCGAGCCGCCGCCGACGCAGGCAACGGCGACGTCGGGTTGTCTGCCGATGGCTTCCTGCATCTGCGCTTTGGCTTCGTTGCCGATGACGCATTGGAAATCGCGCACCATTTCGGGATACGGCGCGGGGCCGGCGGCGGTGCCGATGATGTAGAACGTGTCGTCCACGCGGGCGACCCATTCGCGCATGGCTTCGTTCATCGCGTCTTTCAGCGTGCGGCTGCCGCTGTCGACGCTGACTACGTTTGCGCCCAATAATTTCATGCGGAACACGTTGGGCATTTGGCGCTGGATGTCGTCCGCGCCCATGTACACGTCGCAAGTCATGCCGAAGCGGGCGGCGACGGTGGCGGAGGCTACGCCGTGCTGACCCGCACCGGTTTCGGCGATGACGCGTTTTTTGCCCATACGGCGGGCGAGCAGCGCCTGACCGATGGTGTTGTTTACCTTGTGCGCGCCGGTGTGGTTCAAGTCTTCGCGCTTCAACCAGATTTGCGCGCCGCCCAAATGCTCGGACAATCGCGCGGCATGGTAAACGGGGCTGGGGCGGCCGACGTAGTGTTTCAAATCGCGGTGGAACTCTTCCCAAAACGACGGGTCGTTTTTCGCTGCTTTATAGGCATCCGCCAGCTCTTGCAAGGCGGGAATCAGGGTTTCGGCAACATAAAGTCCGCCGTGTTCGCCGAAAAAGCCCTTCTCGTCGGGCGCTTGGTAGTTTTTCATCGGATTTCTTCCTTGTCTGTTTTTTTCAGACGGCCTCGCTTTAAGAAGGTCGTCTGAAAGGGGAAATTGTCGGCAATTATAACTGTTTTTCACACAAACCCGCCATTTCGAAAAACGCCCGATACGCCGCCGCCTTTTTCGCCAAACTCAAAGGATAAGCGCGCGAAGTGGACGGCAGGCGGGTCAGGGTCAAATCCCGTCCGGCAAACGGAAACGGCACGGTTTCGCCCGTTTTCGGCATTTTGATGCCGCCGCCCTGAATATCGAGCAGGACTTCCGTCGCCTTACCGCCGGTAGTGCAGATATGGCGGCAGTCGGGCATCTGCGCCAACACCGCCGCCAAATCGACGGTTTCGACCACTTGCAAAAATTTGTCCGACGCATTGTCGTGTTCCCGCACCGCCTTTAACACGGTCGGGCAGGACGCAATCCCCCGTTCGCGCAAAAACGCCTTGATTTTCTCCGCATCAAACGCTTTTTCAGACGGCATCTGGAAATGCGCCGCATCATTAAAAAACACCAGCCCGTAGACGCGCCACATATCGTTTTGAAAATTCGGATAATGAAACTGCATCGCGCGTTTGTCTTCCTTGGGCGGAAACGTCCCCATCATCATCACCGTCGCCTGCGACGGCAGCAAGGCGGGGAAAGGGTGGGTTTCGATTTCAAGCGGAGCGGACATCATGATTTCCTTGATAAAAAATATTGAACACAAAACAGTCGGTTGCTGCCTTTTCAGCCAACCTGCCGATTAATACTGATAGACAAGTTTTCTCCCCCAACAAGTTTCCGGCTGTTTCACATTATGCTCTTCCACCAATTCATTTTCCGCTTTCGGGCGGGCCGATACCGTCCAGATATCCGGCCGGTCACGATTCCAAGTCAGCAAGGAAACATTGTCAAATACGCAACCCAAAATATCGGTTTGTTTGGGTTCAATCTCTATTTCCACAATATTCTTTTTACCGTCCAGCGTGATCAAGCCTGTAAAAGGCATATTTTCAGGAGCCAACCATGCCAGCCAAACTTTGCCGGATTCAATGTATCGCACTTCATGCAAACCGAGCTTCTCATTTTCGCCCAATTGCGGCACCGGCAGCGCGAAAGACTCATCCAACTGGCACCCCGTCAGCCGGTAATCGTCAGGCGAAGGCGTTCGCTTATCCTTCGTACCGACATACTTCCACCCAAAATCTTCAGCGTCCACACGGCACAACCAACCTTCCGACCAAACTGGTTTCCGATCGGCTACTTCCGTCGGCTTCAGAAAGACGCCTTCGCCCATATTTTGGTCATAAAACTTCCGTTCCACCGCCTTAATCATCACGCCCTTCCATTCGACGGACTTGGGAAAGACTGCATACTCGTAAGATTCGATATCCTTTTTCCACCGAAAATGCAACTTCGTTCCGGCAGGCAATGAAAAACCATCTACCACCGTATCCTCCCGAAGCACATACTCCTCCGACTTTTGCTGCCCCATCCACACGCTCCACGCCTGCACGCCCAAACAGCACAGCAAAAACACGTTGAACCTGACAGCCATTGCTTTAAACAACGGTCTTTCAGCTTTCAACGTCATATCGGCAAGCATCAAGCTCAGTATGGCGACCACTGTCAGCCAAATAAAGTTATAAAACGGCAGCATTGATTCTTTCTTTGTTCGTTATATTGAAATTTCTCTCGTTATCAAAACCATATTGCTTCAACTTACCTATTATAAATAAAAGGTCGTCTGAAACCCAATTTCAATAAAGTAAAAATACCCGAACAAAAATTTCAGACGCCCCCTGCCTTGTCCTGAAACAAGTTTACAAGCCGACAGACAACGTTATCGCAAACGGAACAGCCGCTTTAGCGATATGTTAGAATAAAACCACGAAACATAGAAAAGAAAGGTCTCAATGCAAAAAATTCCTATTGAATACTACAACCTCAATTTATTCGAACAACTGGACAGGCCTGTCATTGCTTTCGTAAAAAAAAGGCCGTTCAGGAAAGTGGAGAACCTTCATGTCTTTGCTTCAACAGAGGCATATGAAAAAGAAAGGAGAAAGTTTGAAATCACCGGCTACAAAGCGCAAACCATCCCTTTAGGCATGTCTCTTGATGCGGTTATCTGGCAACCCTATTATGTAAACCTTGTTATATCCGGACTTGATACATCGGACATTATCTTTTCCAAAGACGATTTGCAGCCCCTGAAAGACCTTATCGACAGCTTTTGCATTATGTTTGCAGCAACAAATGCCGAAATAGAAAATGCGAAAGCCTACGAGTTGATGAAAAACAAAACCGTTTATTTTCTCGGACAACTCCTTACCAAAGAGTTTAAGGTGGGAGACAGAATCGGTTTCGAAGGCATTCAAAGAGAATCAGACGGTAAACATTATGTATCCGTCAAATGTTTCCTGACTAGGGAAAGTGCTGAAAAATTCAATATGAACAACCGCCCCGTAACGCCCGCCAATTTGGGATACCTCAAATATTTCTGGTGCAAACCGGTCATTATCGAACCACACCGAGACTACTGGATTGAGTTTCTATAACACTGACAGAGCATCCATCGTTTGATAAGGAACTTATCCTCTCTTGAATCTTTCAGACGACCTTCTGCCCGTACCGCATCAGCGTCATGCCGCCGACCGCCGCCGCGCAACCCGCAACCAGCGAAATATGCAGCGGTTCGCCCAAAACCCACGCCGAAGACAGCA
>CAJZEA010000128.1:0-4916 GCA_915066515.1 uncultured Neisseria sp.
ATTACGCCCGATTTGACGATGCGCTACTGTCCTATTTTGATTTTAATTGACTATATAACGAATGCAAACAAAAGCCTCTATACCTCCATTCTCCGACCAAAGCTACAACCCGTAGCGTGTGCTTCGCCCACGAATTCCAAAAACACAAAAAAGTCGTCTGAAACACAAACCTAGTTTTTCAGACGACCTCTTCACGACCTCACTCACTTCGGCAAATTTCAACGCAAACGCTGCCAATCCAATCCACAATTACCTCCAACAGCCGTCATTCCCGCGCAGGCGGGAATCCATCGGAAACCCTAAGAAACAGATATTCAAAAACAGTTGCCGAAATTCCAAAATGGATTCCCGCCTGCGCGGGAATGACGGCAGAAAAATATCCCATCGGATACGGTTATCCCAACCTACACCGACAACCCAAAATCGTCTGAAACCCACCGTAGCGTGGGCTTTGCCCACGAACCCCACAAATACAAAAAGGTCGTCTGAAACCCAACCTTCAGACGACCTTCTTTCTAATCTCATCTACTTCATCGCAGCCTTCAATGCAAACGCTGCCAGCAGTGCGCCGAAGCGGTATTTGCGCGGAATGGCGAGTCCTGCCGTTTTATACAGCAGGCTTGTCTGCGTCAACTCGTTGCCCAAATCCAGCAGCTTCATCAGCGTGTCCGACTTGCGTTCTTCCTGTTCCTTCAATTTTCGCTGTTTCAAATACGATGCCTCAATCCTCAGGCGGACGAGTTTGGCTTCCAGTTGCAGCAGTTCGCGTGCTTCATCGCGTTCCGTTTTATTCATCGTCCCCTCCTTCCTGCATATCTTGACCGCGCAGGCAGGCGATGTCTGCCCGGATGTCCTGCAAGGTTGCCGCGATTTGGTTGTTTTGGCTGCGCCAGTCTTTTGACACTTTACCGAACAAAATTGCAATGACGATCAGGCTGAGGACGGTTATCCCGAAAAATACCCATATCGCCGCGGTATCCGACAACGCGCGGTTTAGCCCGAACAATAGGCTGATGAATGCAATCAGCAGCAATATGCCCGATACGACCAGCCATATGATGATGCGGAACACGTTTTCCGCCTGCTCCGCCAAATCCAGATTCAAAATCTGCAACCGCAGCAAAAGCAAATCAATACCTTGATTCAGCAGCGTTTTCGTATGTTCGATATTTTGTCTGATACCCATATTCCGATTTCCCTGATTGCTCCGAAACGGACAATCCGAAGGCTTTGGGGTCGTCTGAAACCTTCACCGTCCCGCATAAGCAAACGCCGCCGGAACAAGACTTTGGGAAATCATGTCCGGACGGCATTCCTGTTTGACTGATTATCGGCGGTTCAGCAAGACGCCGACGACCAAGCCTGCCAGTGCGGCAAAGCCCATTGCGTAATAAGGTTTGTCGTGTACGGCTGCATCGGCTTGGCGTGCGCCGCGTTTGATGCGGTCACCCGCTTCTTCTCCAAATTCGGCAAAGCGTTTTTTGCCTTCTTTGAAACGCTCTTCTGCCAATTCTTCAAATTCGTCGTATTTTTCGCGTGCTCGGTCAGCGTGATATCTGATTCGGTCGCCAGCTTCTTCTTGAAAATCGTGTAAACGATCCTTGGCAGCTTCGAGTTTTTCCTGCAATTTGGCTTTGGCTTTTTTACCTTCTTCCGAACCGGCTTCCACGCCTTTGGTGTACAGCTCTTCGACATCGTTCATTACATCTTGAATGTCTTTCAACAAAGCTTCTTTGCGGGATTCAAAATCATGTTTTTTCATTACCTTCTCCTTGATGTCCTTACCGTTGAAATAACAGATTGTTCATCTGTTAATCGATTATAACCCCTTTACACTTCTTCTCAAGTCAATTCGGCTAAAGGTGGTTTGAAAACATGTAAAGATTGACGCGGGAGATAAAAAGGTCGTCTGAAAACTTTCAGACGACCTTTGGGCCTCTTTAAAACTTTTCCGTCATGCAAACTGCTTCTTGGCGGAAGGGTTCCGTGCAAACAGCCTACCACTTAATTTTCAAGGCAACGGAGGCATTGCGCGGCTTACCGTAGAAATTGCTACGGGAGTTGGTGTAATAGCGTTTGTTGGTCAAGTTGCCGACGTTGACCGCCAGTGCGGCGTGTTTGTTGATTTTGTAGCGTGCCATGACGTTCCATATCGAGTAGGAAGGCTGCCACAGGGCTTTGGGTTTGTCGGAAACGTAATATTGCCCGTTGGAAAGACCATGCCCCCAAGGTTTGGGCTTGGTGCCGCTGACCCAGCGCATCCCCACCCCCATCGTCAGCTTGGGCGTAAAGTCGTAGCTGGTGAAGAATTTAAAGGTTTTATCCGGTGCGGTATAGGTGCCGCCGTACTCCAGATTCATGTCGTCCCCCAAGTCGTTGGAGGAGTTGGGCGCGTCGTAAGGTTTGTCTATCTTCAGTTTGACAAAGCCTGCCTGCATCCGCCATTTCGGGGTAATCTGTCCGGCAAGGTTGATATCAAAACCCCTGCTGGTATAGCCTTTACCTGTACCGTATTCCCAATCACCTTGGAAGCACCACGGTTCGTTGCCGTTTTCCCCACCGTATTTCCATTCGTAACAGCGCGAGCCGGTAGGTTCGAGCGTGGGGTAATTTTTCTGGGTCATGGTGAAGTAAGACAGGGCAAAATTCAGCTTGTCGTTCCACAAGCCGCCTTTGATGCCGACTTCTTTGGAATTGCCGGTAATCGGCGGCAGCCATCCGCCGCCCTCGCCATAGGCCGGCCGATTCCTTAAGACATTGTTAGTTTTCAGGATGCCGGTATAGCTGGCGTAGGCATTGATGGTCGGCGTCAGTTCTACAATCACGCCGCCGTACGGGACGAATTTGTGCACTGTATCGTGATACATACTGCTTTTATTGTGATCGGGGGCGTACCCTTCGTCGGGCATTTCGACCGTATCGTCCGTTATCACGTTGTTTTTGTTTTTATAAAACGACCATTTCCCACCCCCTTTGTCCCGCCATGTCAGCCAACGCCCGCCTATCACCGCCGTCAGCCACTTGGCCGGCTTGAGTTTCAGGGCAAAATAGGGACCATATTGCTCCGAAGCCAAATGATCGCGGGAAATCAACCCGTCCGGTCCCAATTTTTTCTCCCAAGCCCGGTTGTACCCCAACATGGGATAGCTGCCGTTATTCCAGTAATCAAGCGGAATCGCCTGCCATAAATAGAAGTTACGGTCTATCGGTTCTCCCGTCATGGCCGCAATACCTGTCGGTTTGGCATCATCGACATTCAATTCGCCGCTACTGCTGAAATTATAATCGTCCCTCGTCTGGGTATGGCGGATGCCGCCGAAACCGACAATAAACTGCTGGTCCTGGTCAAAAAGTTTGAAACGGCTGTCCAAATGGATATCGAACGCCTTGTCGTCGTATTTGTCGCGTTCACGGCCGAAATCGTAAGTTGCCGCGTTAAATTGCGGCGCGTAGCCGTTTACCCCCATATCGCCGTAACGCAAGTCGCTTTTGGTGCGGCTGCGGGTATAGGCAGTTTGCAGCTTGATATGGTCGTTGAAATGATGTTTGTATTCGGCAAACATATTGTCACTGGTGGCTTTGTTAAATGCCCATTCCGCCCCGTTGTTGAAGCTCGGGGGAACATCGCGGGCATCTATCCAATGTGTCGGGGAATCCCCCAACTCGAAATCATAATCCTGGGTAACTTTCGAATAACGCATCAACCCCTTGGTCGGCGCACCGGTAATGTTGCGGTGCTGACGGCTGAAGCCAAACGTAAAGCTGTCTTTGTCGGTTGGCGTCCAATCGAATACAGTGTAGAAGGCATGGGATTTGCGTTTGATTCTGTCCATAAAGCTGTTGCCGTTCTCCCATGTTCCGACGACGCGGCCGCGCAGGGTTTGGGATTTGTTCAACGCGCCGCCGTAATCGAATTCGACACGTTTGTTGTTCCAAGAACCGTATTTCAGGTTCAATTCCCCCGCACTTTTCGCCATCGGGCGTTTGCGCACGAAATTGACGCTGGCCGCCGGATCGCCCACTCCGGTGCTCAGCCCGTTCGAACCGCGGATGATTTCTACCCTGTCGTAAAGATAGCTGTCCTGTGCGGCAATAAAGCGCGGCCCGCCGAGCAGGTATTTATTGGCCAGCACACCGTCAAGCTGGTAATTGTCGACGGGAAAGCCGCGCGAATAATACTGGGCTTCGCCCATGCCGGTAACGGAGTCCTGCAATACGGTAATACCCGGCGTTTCTTCCAGCACCTGATCAAGATTCTGCAAATTCTGATCCTGCATCTGCTGCTGGGTGAAAACGGTTACACTTTGCGGGGTTTCTTTGAGTTTCAAGTCAAGTTTGGTGGCCGAGGTGCTGCCTTTGACGGTGTAGTTGCCATTACTCTGGGCGGGTGTATTTCTTGCCCCCTTTACGGTAATTTCGTTCAGATTGACTTTATCGGGTACAGTTTGAGCATATGCGGATGAAAATGCAAAAGCGATGACGATACTCAAACAGTTAGGCTGCCACAGGCTGTTCATAACTGCTCCTTAATGGGAAATGAATTCACATATGAGTAAGGTCGTCTGAAAAAGTATGATAGGAAGATGTTGATATGATTGATTTGTTTTTGAGAATGATTATATATTGAATAAAAATTAAAGATAACACTGCAAAGTATAGAATATCCGACAATTTATGTAGCTTATGCGACAATCTGTACGATATAGTGGATTAACTTTAAACCACTATAACGCTGGAAACAAACGCCTAACGAAATTTGCAGATTATGGCAAACCAAGTAAAAAGGTCGTCTGAAAACCTGTTCCAAGTTTTCAGACGACCTTTCAGCTTTTCAGTCAAAACGACCAAGCGTTACGCCAAGCCTTTTGCTTTCAACACTTCCAGCATGGTGCTGCCCAATTCGGCAGGGCTGCGGG
>CAJZEA010000129.1:0-4892 GCA_915066515.1 uncultured Neisseria sp.
ACCGATTCACTTGGTGCTTCAGCACCTTAGAGAATCGTTCTCTTTGAGCTAAGGCCAGGCAACACCGTACTGGTTTAAAGTTAATCCACTATATAAAACAGCGGTTTCAGACGACCCTTCTCTTCATTGCCAGCCATCCGTTTACCATCATCAGACTCAAACCCAACCAAATAAACCCGTAGCTGATTAATGCTCCGTTCTCCAAAGGTTCGCACAGCCACGCAATCGAAATGATAAACAGCAAGACCGGTTCCAAATAGCTCAACATACCGAATACGGCAATGGGTAATAATTGGCTTGCTTTTAAATTCAAATGCATGGCGACCGCGCTATTGATACCCAACAGAACGATAAAGCCGATAAGCTTGGGAGTGGACGCAATCAAATTAATGGTATCGGTTTGCGTCAGAATATAAAACAAGGCACAAGGCGCAATCACGAGCAAATCAAACGTCAGCCCTATCAATGCCGGCACGCCCAGTCTGCGGCGCACCAAATAATAGATGGGATATGTTCCGAATACCCATACCGTCGCCCATGAAAATGCGCCGGATCGTACCAACTCCCATACCACGCCCAAACATGCCGATACGACCGCTACCGTTTGCAGACGGTTAAGCGTTTCCTTAAACCAAATCCTGCCGCACGCCAGCATCGCCAATGGGAACAGGAAATAGCCCATTGCCACATTCACGCCTTCGCCATTGACCGGCGACCATACAAACAGCCAAAGCTGACTTGCGAAAACAGGCGTGGGCAACATAATCAAAAACCAACGTTTCCAATTCCTGCCCGTTTCACGAACAAACTGCCCTGCCGCCTTCCAGCCATCGCTCATGCCCATCAATACGCATATGGCCGCCAACATTGCAACCATGCGCCAAGCGAAAACTTCCGTCCCGGTCATCGGATGTATCCAAGTTCCGTACAGAAACAGCATGGAAAACAATAAATTGGAAGCTACCGCCGCCACAAGCCCCTTTGAGAAATCCGTCATATTCAGACGACCCTGCAAAAACCTCATTGTATCAATGGGGAATGTGAAAAGAAATTTCATATTTTCGACATTTGAAGAAATAGAAAAACTTAACGCGAATCCTGCCGTCTCAACTTACTATCTCTCAGCCGTTCGCCCTCTTTCAACCAGTCTCAAAAATGCATAGGCAATTCAAGAGATGCAACAAATAAAAAAAGCCCTGCATTGCAGGGCTTTTTGAGATTCCAAAAACGAATTAACGTTTGGAGAATTGTTTTGCGCGGCGTGCTTTGCGCAGACCTGGTTTTTTACGTTCAACTTCACGGGCATCGCGAGTCACGAAACCGGCTTGAGACAAGGCAGGTTTCAGCGCAGCGTCGAAGTCGATCAGGGCGCGGGTAATGCCGTGACGGATAGCGCCGGATTGACCGGTTTCACCGCCGCCGATAACGTTGACTTTGATGTCGAATGCTTCAGCGTTTTCAGTCAGGACCAAAGGTTGGCGAACAACCATGCGGCTGGTTTCGCGGGCGAAGAATTCGTCAACGGGACGACCGTTTACGATGATTTGGCCGGTACCTTTAGTCAGGAATACACGAGCCACTGAACTTTTGCGGCGGCCTGTGCCGTAGTAGTATTTACCGTTCATGTCGTGTCCTTATTTCAATTCCAAAACTTTGGGTTGTTGTGCGGCATGGGCGTGTTCTGCACCAGCGTACACTTTCAGTTTTTTGATCATGGCGTAACCCAATGGGCCTTTAGGCAACATGCCTTTTACGGCTTGTTCCAAAGCACGGCCCGGGAATTGCTCTTGCATTTCGCGGAAAGTACGCTCGTAGATACCGCCGGGGAAGCCGGAGTGACGGAAGTATTTTTTGTCTTCGAATTTGGCACCGGTTACACGCAGTTTGTCCGCGTTGATGACGATGATGTAGTCGCCGGTGTCAACGTGGGGAGTGTATTCAGGTTTGTGCTTGCCACGCAGACGGTGTGCGACTTCGGCTGCAACGCGACCCAGAACTTTGTCTTGGGCGTCGATAACGAACCATTCGCGCTTCACCTCGTGGGGTTTCGCTGAAAAGGTTTTCATAGTGGAAATCCAGATAGATATAGAAAGTTGTGAATTTTAAAGATGGGATTGGCTTTTGTCAATCGGATTGGGGTCGTCTGAAAGTGTTTTTTCTATGATGGCGTTTTTATGCATTGGGAAATGTTGTTTTTAAGCAGGAAAACGTTACTGATGATTCAAAATATCGGGATGTGTTTTCAATTTTATGCTTGGTTTTCAGACGACGTCGAAGCCGATGATAAATGAAAGCCATGCCGCAATCGGGCATGGCTTGATATGGGAATCCCCGCGAGAGCCGTTTTGGCTGAATCCGCTTGAACCTTGTTGACAAGGCGGTCACCTCGGGCAGTTTCGGGTGCATCTAAGGATAGACGTTCACGCCCACTGCAACTCCCGGCAACCTTAAGCGAACTTATTGGTTCAAAGGAATATATGCCTTCGCGGACACCGCAGGGAAAAAGAAAAATCAGTTTTGTTCCAACCGCGCCAAAGCTTTTTGGCAAGCGTTGTTCATGTCGGTTATTTTACGCTCAAATTCACCTATTGCCAAATCGTCTTTGAGTGTGATTTTAAGGAGGTCGTGGACAACGTTGAGCGCGGTCATAATGGCGATTTTATCGCTGCCGACAATGCGTCCGCTCTCTTTGATGGCGGCACTTTTTTTGTTGAGCATATCAACGGCTTGGAGCAGGGTATCTTTTTCTTCACTCGGCGTGTTGATGGTGAAATTGACATTCATGATGTCGAGGCTGACTTGTTCGATACTCATGGCGTGTCCTTATGATTGCGTTTCTTGCGGCAGGCGGGAAATGAGCCGGCGGATTTTTTCTGCAGTCTGCTCTAATGCGCTGCGGTATTGTTCTTTTTCGGCGGTAAGGTTGTCGATTTTGCCTTGTAGGTCTTCTTTGAGTTTGCCGACTTGTACGAGCAGCGCTTCGCTCAATTCGTCAACGGCAGCTTCGTGTTCGCGCTTTTGTTGTTCATGCTCGAGCTTGAGGCGGTCGATTTCTTCGTTAAGGCGGCGGTTTTCACCAACAAGGGTTTCAAATTTTTGGGCCAGCTGGTAAACGCTGACTTCCAAGGTGTCGAGTGATTGATTCATGTATAGGCTTCCGTATTGCCGCATGGTGGCAGGCGGTCAGGATATTAGGATGATGATGCAGGGATGTCAATCGCTACCGAATGTTGAGGTCGTCTGAAACTTTTTGGCTTGATGTTTTCAGACGATCTTTGCCGTTCGGTCTTACTCAAAGCGCGCGCTGCGCTCCATGAGCCTTTCTGCAACTTGCTGCGGGGTCATTTCCTTGCGGATGAGTTGCAGCAGGGTTTGGGTAATGGGCATATCGATTTGGTATTTCACAGCGGTGTTAAACACTTCTTCGATGGTGCTGACGCCCTCGGAAACATGGCCGATTTCCACCAACACTTGATGCAGTTCTTTTCCTTCTGCTAAACCCAAACCGACACGGCGGTTGCGCGAAAGCGCGCCGGTACAGGTCAGGATAAGGTCGCCGATACCGGCAAGCCCCATCATGGTTTTGGGCTGCGCACCCATGGCCATGGCAAGACGGGTAATTTCGGCGAGACCGCGCGTCACCAGCGCCGCACGCGCATTGAGCCCGTATTCGAGACCGTCGGAAAGACCGGTAGCGATTGCCATAACGTTTTTGACGGCACCGCCGACAGCCACGCCGATAACGTCCGTGCTGCCGTAAAGGCGCATTACGTTGGTGTTGAGTTGCGGCACCAATTCCTCGATCCATTCCTGATTTTCTGAGGCGACAACCACGGCGCAAGGCAGTTGTTTGGCGAGTTCTTGGGCAAAGCTCGGACCTGACAGCACGCCGATTTTTTTGTTCTCAGGCAATACTTCTTTCAATACTTGGAAGGTCAACAGCCCTGTGTCTTGTTCAAAGCCTTTGCAGGCAGCAAGGACGGGGATATGGTCGGCATTGTGTTGTTTGAGGAGTTCCGCACTGCTTCTCAAACCTGCGACAGAAGTTACGACAAGAACGAGCCCGCTGTCTTTGAGCGCATCACCCAAATCGGCGTAAACGGTTAAGGATTCAGGGAAAGGGAAACCGGGCAGGCCGCGTTTGTTTTCACGTTCTGCCTGCAATGTACGGACTTGTTCGGGATTGCGTGTCCAAAGGGCGACTTCGTTGCCGTGGCTGGCAAAGTGCAGGGCAAGGGCTGTACCCCAAGAACCTGCGCCGATGACGGTAATTTTCATTGTGTGTCTTCCAACGGTAAATTGTCGTTTAATTTAAACCAATCGGCTTGGCAGTGCAAGCGATAGAGGCCTATTCAACATGAAAATCGCATGAAAATGCAGAAGCTATCACATATATTGCTTATTTCTATTGAAAATCCAATATTGATTTACCGCAAAGGGCAAACCACGCCCGCTGTTTATACTTCGCGGACAAAAAAAGCCGGACATATCAAACGGACGCAAACAAAGCGGAATGCCATTCCCCATTTTCGCCCGCCATTCATCACGGCAATCAACGGAAACGGTGCTTACTCATAATAATATCCACTACAAAAAGGAACACGCCATGAACCACCGCAACACCCGACTGCTCCTGTCGCTTGCTGTTTTATCCGCATTGGCCGCCTGTGGCGGACAGGAAAGCAAAGAACAAAAACCTGCTTCCGCACCGACCGAAGCCTCTGCCGTTCAGACGACCCCTGACGCAGCTTCAGCTGCCTCAGCAGCGTCCCAAGCCGCCGTTGACAGCAATGCTTCACCTGAAGACCAAGAGCTGCTCAAACGCGCGCAAGGCATCTTCAAACCGCTGCCGAGTGCCGAAGAAATGCAGAAACTGCGCCCGTTTACCGAAG
>CAJZEA010000130.1:0-4879 GCA_915066515.1 uncultured Neisseria sp.
TCAAAACCAAGCCGACCCAGCATACCGTTAAAGAAATGTTGAGCATCGGTTTGCAGCCCGACATCCTGATTTGCCGCATGGATCGGAAAATGCCGGCGGACGAACGCCGCAAAATCGCCCTGTTCTGCAACGTGGAAGAGCGCGCAATTGTTGGCAGCTACGACGTGGACAGCATCTACGAATGCCCCGAAATGCTGCACGACCAAGGCATCGACAACATCATTACCGAGCAGTTGCAGCTGAACGTACAGCAGGCGGATTTGACTGCGTGGAAAAAAATCGTCCATGCCATCAAAAATCCGAAACACACCGTCAAAATCGCCATGGTCGGCAAATACGTCGATTTGACCGAATCCTACAAATCGCTGATCGAAGCCTTGAAACACGCGGGTATCCACACCGAAACCGACGTGCAAATCACCTTCGTTGACAGCGAAAACATCGAGAAAAACAACGGCGACGTTTCCATGCTCAAAGACATGGACGCCATCCTCGTTCCCGGCGGCTTCGGTTCGCGCGGTGT
Organism: uncultured Neisseria sp.; assembly: GCA_915066515.1. Lineage (GTDB taxonomy): Bacteria > Pseudomonadota > Gammaproteobacteria > Burkholderiales > Neisseriaceae > Neisseria. Next base: position 524 of record CAJZEA010000130.1, read on the forward strand.
GGAAGGCAAAATCGCCGCCGTGCGCTACGCCCGCGAAAACAACGTGCCATACTTGGGCATCTGCCTCGGTATGCAGATTGCGCTGATCGAATACGCCCGCGACGTCGCAGGCTTGAAAGGCGCGAATTCGACCGAGTTCGACCTTAAATGCGCCGCGCCCGTCGTCGCCCTGATTGACGAATGGCAAACCGCCGACGGCAGCGTCGAAACCCGCGACGAATCCGCCGATTTGGGCGGCACCATGCGTTTGGGCGCGCAAGAAGTTGAATTGAAAGCAGGCAGCCTCGCCGCCAAAATCTACGGCAGCGAACACATCCGCGAGCGCCACCGACACCGCTACGAAGTCAACAACAACTACGTTCCCACGCTGGAACAGGCTGGCTTGGTCATCGGCGGTGTATCTGCCGGACGCGAACGCTTAGTCGAAACCATCGAACTGCCGAATCATCCTTGGTTCTTCGCCTGCCAGTTCCACCCAGAGTTCACCTCCAATCCGCGCAGAGGCCATCCTTTGTTCACCGCGTTTGTCAAAGCCGCGTTGAACAATAAAAAAGGCTGATGCCCAGCAAAAGGTCGTCTGAAAAGAGAAAAAGCACCTCGGTTGAGGTGCTTTTTTGTGTTGGTATGGCGATGTTTTGAGAAACCGGGCATCAGCCGCCTTTTCAGACGACCCGCAAGGAATGTTCAATCCTGTACGTCCTCAGGTTTCCAACCGGGTTCTGGTTTCCAGTCGGGCGAGAGCGGTGCGCCTGCGGGCTGTTTGTAGCGGTTGTACATAAACAGATACTGGGTCGGAAAGCGGCGTATCCAGTATTCGGTGTTTTCATTGATAATCTGCGCGTCGTGTTGTTTGTCGCCATTCAGCTCGCCGCGCATAGGCTCGATGTGCAGCACAAATCCTTTGCCGTTCGGCAAACGCTCGCCGCAGAAAAACAGCGCCTTCACGCCCTTGACTTGCGCCAGTTTGCCCGCCAGCGTCATGGTGTAGGCGTATTTCCCGAAAAACGGCACCCAGACGCCGTCGCCGCCTTCTTCGGGAGAGGGGGCGTGGTCGGGCAAGACAATCGTGGCTTCACCGGAACGCAAAGCCTTAATGACTTGTTTGACCCCTTGAATATTGGTGGGGGCGGTTTTTCCTTTGCCGCGAACGCGCCCCGCCTGCATAACAGAATCCAAGGCTTTGATTTTAGGCGGTTTGTACATGGCAGTCAGCGGGAACGGAAGCTGTTGGCTGATATAGCGTCCGGCGAGGTCGTAGCTGCCGATGTGCGGGGTAATAAACAACAGTCCTTCTCCGGCGTCCAAAGCCGATTGGACATGTTCCCAGCCGTGCACTTCTTTAAACAGCGTTTCAATGCTTTCAGGTCGTCTGAAAAAGGCCACGGGCAATTCCAGCCCGCCTTTCGCCGTTTCACGGAAAACGGCTTTGACCGACGAAGGCTCGGGGTTCAATCCGGCAAGCCTCATATTGTCGAACACACGCTGCCGGTCGCTTTTGAGCAGATAATAGCCCAAGCCGCCCGCCGCATTCCCCAGTGCGTGTAGAAGCGGCAAAGGCAGCGCCGCAAAGCATTTAAACAAAAAAGTGAGCAGGATTTGCATAATAGATTGATGAGATGGAACGGGGGGATTGTAAATGAAAACGGCAGGTCTGGATATTGAGTTTCATCTGGATGTAACGGATTGCCACAATGTTTAAAATATCGGATGCGTTCATTCGGTTCGCCAAACGGCATAACGTAAAAAGGTCGTCTGAAAACGGTTTCCATTTTTTGAAACGGTATTTTCAGACGACCTTTGCGTTTGGCTAAACGGATAGCGTGTTACGCCAGCCCGTTTTGTTGCGCGTCTTGCAGGCGGGCTTCGAAGTTGCTCAGGTTGACGCCTGCTTGTTGTGCCGCAGCGACGACTTCAGCGACGCTTGCGCCGTTTTGTACCTGATGATAGCCCCAGAGCAGGGAACAGCGGGTGCCGGTGCGGCAGTAGGCGAGGACGGGTTGGGAAACGCTTTTGAGCAGGTTTTGGAAGGCGGCGACATCGGCGGCGTTGATGGCGGGCGCGACGACGGGCTGATGATGGTGTTCGCGAATGCCCGCGGCTTCAAGCCAGCTTTTGACTTTTTTGAACGAGGGTTGGTTTTCTTCTTCGCCGTCGGGACGGTTGCAGATGACAGTTTGGATGCCGAGTTTGGCGGCTTCTTGAACGTCTGCTTCGGTCAGTTGCGGCGCGATATAGAGGTTGTCGGCAAGTTTTTGGATGGACATGGGTTTTCCTTTTCTACGTTTGATGATGGATTGATTTTAGTCTTCTTGAGGGGCCAACAGGGCTTTTTCCAATCGTTTTTTATTGGCTTCGGATTGTTTTTGTATGTATTTGCGGACAATCTCGTCAATCGCTGTATCTTGTTGCATATTGGATCGGGTTGACCAAATGGCAGCGGAAAGTGTGAGGTCTACATGGTTAGGGCGTTGGGCGGCAGCCGTTTGGGCTTTGATGATGTAGTCAACGATACGTTCGACCGCTTTCGGATTGCCGGTGGCAAAATAAGTTACCCAATGAAAATCCAGTGATGCAGGGGAGATGATGGGTTCTTGAAGCGGATGGAAGCTTCTGTTTTCCTTGAGATTATTTTTAAGCTCGGTATTTAATGTCAGGCTGTCGAGACAGGTTTGGGCTTGAGACGTGCCTGTCAGGGCGAGGGTGTAGGCGGAAAAGGTTAAGGCGTCGCCTTGGTAAGTTCGGATATTGTCACACCAAATAGTGCTGACTTGGGGGTATTTTTGCAGAGCTTGCGTGCCCCATACAAGGGTGGTATTGCGCATGAGATTGGCTTTGACAAGCTGGTCCATTAGAGAAGCAGCACGTTCGGCAGAGGGATTTTTGTAGAAGACGGCGATATCCTTTCCTAGTTTATCTGCCGAATCTGATTGGGGGGCGGCTGTGGCGTGCAAACTGAGTAACAGGACGGTGATGCTGACAAGGATTTTTTTCATGGTTGTTTCTTTCAGAGTTGATGTTTCAGACGACCTCGATCCAGCACTTGAGGTCGTCTGAAAATTAGGTTCGGTCATTATAAAGCCAGTTTTCAAATAATTCGCGGTCGGTAATGTAGAGGACGGCGGTGTCGGCTTCGGTGGCTTGGACGGTGATGTCGGCGACGTACAGGATGCCGGTGCGGAAGTAGTGGAGGCGGGCGGTGGCGCCGATGGGGAGTTGCGCCCACTGTGCGGCAAGGTCGGTGCAGGCGTAGCCGTCGATGGCGATGATTTTATCCTGCGGGCAGAGGGCGGCGTTTTCTGCGCTGCCGCCGTTGAAGACGTGGGTCAAGGTGGCGTGGTCGCTGCTTTGTTTGAACCTTGCGCCGAAGTCGGACGCGGGAGCGGGCGTTTCGGTTGGCGGTTCGGACAGGAATGCGCCGCCGTGGCTGCGCGGCTGTGCCTGCCATTGCAGTCCGATGCCTATGGTGGCGAGGAGTTCGGCAAGGGGCAGGTCGGCGGTGGAGTAGAGGGTCGTCTGAAAAAAGTCTTCGAGGTCTAGACCGGTAAACGCTTGGCAACGGGCTTGCCATTGTTTTTCGGGGATGCCTTGCCGGGTCTCCAGCCAATCGCGGTAGTGTTGCTGCATGACGCTGTTGAGGGTGTGTCGCCCACTGCTTTTGCTGCGGATGGCGAGGTCGAGGCAGAGGGCGGCGAGTGCGCCTTTTTGGTAGTAGCTGACGATGGCGTTGGGGCTGTTTTCGTCTTGTTTGTAGAATTTGTTCCAAGCGGTGAAGCTGGATTCGGCAAGGCTTTGTTTCAGACGACCTTTGGTTTGCTGCACGCGGGTGATGCTTTGGGCGAGCAGGCGCAGGTAGGCTTCGGGGGCGATGGTGCGGCTTCGGGCGAGGAAGAGGTCATCGTAGTATGAGGTGATGCCTTCAAATGCCCAGAGCTGCTCGGTGTAGTTTTCGCGGTCGAGGTCATAAGGGGCAAAGGCGGCGGGTTTGATGGATTTGACGTTCCAGGCGTGGAAGTATTCGTGTGAGAACAGTCCGAGCAGTTGGGTGTAGGCATCGTTGGCGTCGGTCATGCCGTGCGGCGGCAGGCTGTGGCGGTCGGCGAGCAGGGCGGTGCTGCTGATGTGTTCCAGTCCGCCGTAGATGTTGTCGCCGACGTGGAGCAGGAAGAGGTAATGGGCGAACGGGGCAGGGGAGGGGAACATGGTCAGTTCGGTTTCGCAGATTGTGTGGATGTCTGACACGAGGCGGTCGCGGTCGAAATCGGGATAGTGGCCGCTCAAGGCGATGCGGTGCGGGATGCCGCCGGCTTCGAAATCGAGAAATTCGATGTTGCCCAGTTCGACAGGGTGGTCGATTAA
>CAJZEA010000131.1:0-4857 GCA_915066515.1 uncultured Neisseria sp.
GTACTGTCTGCGGCTTCGTCGCCTTGTCCTGATTTAAAGTTAATCCACTATATTATCTGTACACAGCGTGCGTTGCCGCCTTGTCTCATTTTTATTTTAATCCGCTATATAAAGTGGAACACAATTAAAACAGACAAGGCTTGCCGGAAAGATTCCGACAAGCCGCATACGTCTTTCAATTTTTCAGACGACCTTATTTTTGCGAATCCAGCTTCATTTGCAGCAATTCGCGTTCAATGGCGTCTTTTGGTAGCTTTTCCAAAGCCTGCTGATAGCTTTGTGCGGCTTCTTTGGTTTTGTTTTGCGCGGCATAAACATCGCCTTTCGCTTCCAACAGCAGCGGCTCGAAATCGGCTTCAACTTTCGTATTCAAAGCCGCAATCGCGGCATCGTATTTTTTCTGCTGCAACAGGACGATGCCCAAACGCTGCGCCGCCAATGCTTGAACCAGCGGGGCTTTTTGGTTTTTCAACACCCAGTTCAGATGACCTTCCGCCACGTCGTAACGGCGGGCATCATACTCGGTCGCAGCCGCCATCAGCGTCGCTTGTGCGGCGGCAATGGAGTCCGGATAATTTTGCTGGAGGTTGGTCAAATCGGCATTCACTTCGGCTTGCGAGGCTTTTGCCTGCATTTTATCGACGATTTTCGCCAATACTTCGGCAGCTTCCTGACTTTGCGAGGCTTTATGGCTCTTATACATGGTATAGCCCAAATAGCCCAACGCCGCCGCAATCAGCAGGGCAAACAGCCATCGGCCGGTACTTTTCCAAAAGTATTTAAAATTGTCTAATTCTTGTTGTTCTTCGAGATGGGCTGCCATTTATGCGTTCTTCCATTGTTGTAAAGTGTGGATTAAATCGTCGGCGGCGACGGTTTGCTGACCGTGTGCGCCGTTCATGTCTTTAAGCGTAACCGTACCGTTCGCCAATTCGTCTTGCGCAACAATCAGGGCAAAGCGCGCGCCACTGTTGTCGGCTTTTTTCATTTGCGCTTTCAGGCTTTGATAGCCGGAATACTGCATCACGTTGAAACCTTGTGCGCGTAAGGCTTGCGCGTATTTCATCACTTGCAAATCCGCACCCTCGCCCTGATGCATGGCGTACACGTCAGGCGCGGCATTGACTTCCAGCGAACCGTATTCGCTAACCAGCAGCAGCAAACGCTCGATACCCATTGCAAAACCGATGGACGGCGCAGGCTTGCCGCCGAGTTCTTCAATCAAACCGTCGTAACGGCCGCCGCCGCACACCGTCGCCTGCGCGCCGAGTTTGTCGGTCGTCCATTCAAAAACGGTTTGGTTGTAATAATCCAAGCCGCGCACCAGTCGCGGATTTTCAACATATTGGATGCCCAAGCCTTCCAGCATGGCTTTGAAACGGCTGTAATGATTGCGCGATTCCTCGCCCAGATAATCGGTCAAATGCGGCGCGGCATTGCAGATTTCCTGCAAATCGGGATTTTTGGAATCCAAAACGCGCAACGGATTGGTTTTCAGACGACGTTTGCTGTCTTCGTCCAATTTGTCTTCATGACGGGTCAGATATTCGACCAAAGCCGCACGGTGCGCCGCACGCTCTTCGCGGTTACCCAAGCTGTTGATTTCCAAAGTCAGGTAATCGCGGATACCCAGCTTGTCCCACAAATCCGCCGACATCGCGATGATTTCCGCGTCGATATCCGGGCCTTCAAAACCCAACGCCTCGATGCCGACTTGATGAAACTGGCGGTAGCGTCCTTTTTGCGGCCGTTCGCGGCGGAACATCGGACCCATGTACCACAGCTTTTGCGGGCTGTTGTACAACAGGTTATGCTCGACCACCGCGCGCAGGCAGGACGCCGTACCTTCCGGCCGCAGGCTCAGGCTCAAAGAATCGTTGGAATCGGAAAACGTGTACATTTCCTTACCGACCACATCGGTTTCCTCGCCGATGGAGCGGACAAACAAACCCGTCTGCTCGACAATCGGCGTACGGATTTGCTGATAACCATAAGCACGCGTCCAGCGGCCGACCACATCTTCAAACGCCTGCCAAAATGCGGCGGTCAGTTTGAAATCTTTCTGTTCGACGGGCAAAAGGTCGTTCATGCCTTTGACGGATTGGATTTTTTGTGCCATTTCAAATAGGGATACCGGAATCAAAATAGTCGGCAATTATAGCTGATTTTTAAGGAGTTGTGAGGTTTCGGCAATGAAGGACTTGGGCAAAAAGGTCGTCTGAAAACCAGTGCGGCGATTTTTCAGACGACCCCATATATTCCAAGCAGCCGAAATACGGCAAGGATGACATTGTAGCCTTTTTATTTTGTTTTATAGTGGATTCACTTTAAACCAGTACGACGTTGCCTCGCCTTAGCTCAAAGAGAACGATTCTCTAAGGTGCTGAGGCACCAATTGAATCGGTTCCGTACTATCTGTACTGTCTGCAGCTTCGTCACCTTGTCCTGATTTAAATTTAATCCACTATACTATACAATCCCATCATCCTTACCCAACCACCCGCCCAAACCGTGAAAATCCTCATCCTCGGCAGCGGACAGGTCGGCTCGACCGTCGCGCAAAACCTCGCCTCCGTTTCCAGCAACGACGTTACCGTTATCGACATCGACGAAAAAGCCCTGCAACACATCGGCAGCCGCCTCGACGTCCAAACCATACTCGGCAACGGCGCATCCCCGTTTATCCTCGAACAGGCGGGCGCGGCAGATTCCGACCTCCTGCTCGCCCTGACCCGCAGCGACGAAACCAACATCGTCGCCTGCAAAATCGCCGCCGACCTCTTTAATATCCCCAGCCGCATCGCCCGCGTGCGTTCCAGCGAATATCTGGAATACCCCTACCCCGAAAACGACGATACGGAAAACGGCAGCCTTACCGTCTTCGACATCACCGAAACCATCAGTCCCGAACAGCTCGTTACCGAACAGCTCGTCGGACTGCTCAGCTACACCAGCGCATTGCAGGTATTGAGGTTTGCCGGCGACAAAGTCCGCATGGTCATCGTACAGGCGCGTAAAGGCGGGCTGCTCGTCAACCGCGAAATCGCCGACATCAACCAACACCTCCCCGAAGGCGCGGACTGCCAAATCTGCGCCATATACCGCAACAACCGCCTCATCGTCCCCACGCCGCAAACCGTCATCATCGAAGGCGACGAGGTACTTTTTGCCGCCGACATCAGCAGCGTCAACATCATCATGCGCGAACTGCGCCCTAAAGAAGCGCGAACCCGCCGCATCATGATTGCCGGCGGCGGCAATATCGGCTACCGCCTCGCCAAGCAGCTCGAATCCAAATACGACATCAAAATCGTCGAACACAACCCCCGCCGCGCCGAGTGGCTCGCCGAAAACCTCGACAACACCCTCGTCCTGCAAGGCAGCGCCACCGACGAAACGCTGCTGGACGAAGAATACATCGACGAAATCGACGTATTCTGCGCCCTGACCAACGACGACGAAAACAACATCATGTCCAGCCTGTTGGCGAAAAACCTCGGTGCAAAACGCGTCGTCACCATCGTCAACCGCTCCAGCTACGTCGATTTGCTCGAAGGCAACAAAATCGACATCGTCGTGTCGCCGCACCTCATCACCATCGGCTCCATCCTCGCCCATATCCGCCGAGGCGACATCGTTGCCGTCCACCCCCTCAGACGCGGCACCGCCGAAGCCATCGAAGTTGTCGTCCACGGCGACAAAAACACTTCCGCCATCGTCGGCAGGCGCATCAGCGGCATCAAATGGCCGGGCGACTGCTACATCGCCGCCATCGTCCGTGCCGAAACGGGCGAAGTCATCATGGGGCACCACACCGACACCATTGTCCAAGACGGCGACCACATCATCTTCTTCGTCTCCCGCCGCCGCGTCCTGCCCGAACTTGAAAAACTCATCCAAGTCAAAATGGGCTTTTTCGGCTGACACCGTCAAAGGTCGTCTGAAACCTGTTGCAGCAAAGTCAGAACCTTTTTCAACTTCATTGAAGCCGCGCTTTCAGACGACCCGACACAAATTACCCAACATCATCCGTTTCCACATCCGATACCAAAAGGAAAATCCATGTTACGCCCCATCCTTGCCGCCCTCATACTCGCAACCGCCCTGCCCGCCGCAGCCGAAACCGACACCCTTCATTACAACATGATCGAATTTGCCGAGTCCGCCAATCTCGAAATAACCCGCGACACCATGACCGCCTACTTCAGCATTGCTTCCGAAGGCAAAGACCGTGCTACGGTGAACAAAGCGTTTCAGAAAAAATTCAACGACTTCAACAAAGCCGTACAAAACAACAAACTCCAAACCGAAATCCTCAACCGCAGCGCCAGCCCGCGCTATGAATACAACAACAACGGCAAACGCATCCAAACAGGCTGGGAAGAAGAAGCCGTGTTCAAAGTCGAAAGCAAAGACTTTGACGCCATCAACCGCCTGATTGACGAAACGCTGCAAACTGCCACGCTCAACCGCATCGGCTTCAGCATATCCAAAGAAAAACGCGAAGCCGCCGTCGATCAAGTCAGCAAAGCCGCCATCCTGCGCTTCAAAGACCGCGCGCAAGACTTGGCAAAAACGCTCGGTTTTTCCAACTACAAAATCGTCAAACTCAATTTAGGCCACATCGGCAACCGTTCCATAGACAACGGTTTCGCCCGCGCCAAAATGATGAATGCCGAAGCTGCCATGTTCAAGCGTTCGGCAAGCGACGAAAACAACGCTATCCAAGTCCCTTCTCCCGGCTCAGAAGAAATCAGCATCACAGTCAACGGCTTGGTGCAAATGTAAAACGCTCCCCCAACAAAAAGGTCGTCTGAAAACTGAACTGCCCCCCAAAAGTTGGACATCCCCTCCAAC
>CAJZEA010000132.1:0-4836 GCA_915066515.1 uncultured Neisseria sp.
CGCATACTGGCCTTTTTCTGTTATGGAAAGTTGCACTTCAAATGCGAATCCGCCGACCTTTTCACGATTGTGGATTAAGCCTTGTCGTGGAATTCGTGGAATTCATATTGGTAGGACAAGCCTTTGCCTGCTTTTTTCTGCGCCAAATAATCGTCGTAAACGGCGCGGATTTCTTTGCGCAAGAGGAATAGGGCGATTAAGTTGGGGATGACCATGAAGCCGTTGAACATATCGGACAGGCTCCAAACCAAATCGACTTTGCCCAGCGTGCCCAACACGATAGCCAGCAGCACAAGCGCGCGGTAGATGCCCAAGTGTTTTCCCCTGAAGAGGAAGCGGATGTTGGACTCGCCGAAGTAGTACCAGCCGATGATGGTGGTGAAGGCGAAGAAGGTCAGGCAGACGGCGAGCAGTTGCGAACCGAAGCCGGGGAAGGCTTTACTGAAGGCGAATTGGGTCACCGCCGCGCCTTGTTCGCCGGAAAGGTTGGCATCGGTCAGGAGGATAATCAGCGCGGTGGCGGTGCAGACCAATATGGTGTCGATGAACACGCCGATAAATGCCGCCAAGCCTTGTTGAACGGGGTGGTTCACGTCGGCGGTAGCGTGCGCGTGCGGTGTCGAACCCATACCCGCTTCGTTGGAAAACAGCCCACGTGCCACGCCGAAACGGACGGCTTCGCGCATACCGATACCCGCTGCGCCGCCTAAAACGGCTTCGGGATTGAAGGCGGCGGTAAAGATGTGGTTGAACATCGGTATGATGTGGTCGGAGAATTTGAACAGGATAACGACCGCGCACAAAATATAGATAATCGCCATAAACGGCACGACGAATTGGGCGATGTTGGCGATGCGGTTGACGCCGCCGACGATGATCATGCCCGCGAGGACGGCGAGGACGATGCCGACTGCCAATGCCGGTACGTTAAAGGCGATGGTAACGGAGGAGGCGATGGAGTTTGCCTGCGTCGCGTTACCGATGAAGCCCAGCGCGATAATCAGGGCGATAGAGAAGAAGCCCGATAAGAAACGTGCCGCGCCGCGCCCGATTTTCGGGGTCAGGCCGTGCGTGATGTAGAACGCGGGACCGCCGATGTATTTGCCGTGGCTGACGACACGGTATTTTTGCGCGAGCAGGGCTTCGGCAAAAATCGTGGACATCCCCAAAACGGCGGAAAGCCACATCCAAAAAATCGCGCCCGGCCCGCCTGCGGTAATGGCGGTTGCCACGCCGGCGACGTTGCCCGTACCGATTTGGGCGGAGACGGCGACGGCGAGTGCTTGGAATTGCGACAAAGATTTATCGTCTTTGTCTTTTTGGGAAAACAAACCGCCGAAGACGGATTTGAACCCCGCCCCCAATTTGGTAATCTGCGGCGCGCCTAGATAGAGTGTGAAAAACAGGCCGATGCCCAAAAGGGCGTAAATCAGCATGTAATCCCACAGAATCAGATTGACTGCGCCCACCAGTGCAGACAATGTTTCTTCCATAATTACAAACCTTATATTGAAAAATGAACAGATGACGACATTCTGCGGCGGTTACTCCGTCGAATGCCGTTGTGTCGGACGGTGCGGCGAGCAGGCCGGCTTCGTCCGTTTTGCCCCAAGTTGTTAACAATTCTGAAGCAGGTCTGCATGATACCGTAAACCTTTTGTGAGGCAAACGAAAAAAAGGATCAGGTTTGGGCAAAGACAAGATTTTTGCGTTTTTTCGGGCGCAGGCAGCGTTTTCAGACGACCCTTTGGCAGGAGATGGGGTTGTCTGAAATATTTTAGGCATATCCAACCTATGTTAAAATGCGCCCTTTGAAAATGAGCAAAAGCCCGCCGGATAAGGCGGAAAATCGAAAGGATTTATCATGGCAGGTCACAGTAAGTGGGCTAATATCCAGCATAAAAAAGCCCGTCAAGATGCCAAACGCGGCAAAATCTTCACCCGTTTGATTAAAGAAATCACCGTTGCAGCCCGCATGGGCGGCGGCGACCCTGGCGCCAACCCGCGCCTGCGTCTGGCTTTGGAAAAAGCCGCTGAAAACAATATGCCCAAAGACAACGTGCAACGCGCCATCGACAAAGGTACGGGCAACTTGGAAGGCGTGGAATACATCGAGTTGCGCTATGAAGGCTACGGCATCGGCGGCGCGGCGCTGATGGTGGACTGCCTGACCGACAACAAAACCCGCACCGTCGCCGACGTGCGCCACGCGTTCACCAAAAACGGCGGCAACTTGGGCACCGACGGCTGCGTAGCGTTCAACTTCGTGCATCAAGGTTATTTGGTGTTTGAGCCCGGCGTTGACGAAGACGCGCTGATGGAAGCCGCTCTGGAAGCCGGTGCGGAAGACGTGATTGCCAACGACGACGGCTCCATCGAAGTCATCACTGCCCCGAACGACTGGGCGGGCGTAAAAGCGGCATTGGAAACCGCAGGCTACAAATCCGTTGACGGCGACGTCACCATGCGCGCCCAAAACGAAACCGAACTTTCCGGCGAAGATGCCGTCAAAATGCAGAAACTGATTGACGCGCTGGAAGATTTGGACGACGTGCAGGACGTTTACACCTCCGCGGTTTTGAATCTGGATTAATAGAAAAGATTGAAAGCAGACCTGTTGGGTCTGCTTTTTTTGCGTCTGGGATTTTAGGCGGTTTGCTGGAATCTCCAATGGCTCGTGGGCATAGCCCACGCTACATAGCCTGTTGACAACACTTACGCCGTAGCCGTAGCGTGGACTTTGTCCACGAAAACAATTAACACAAAGGTCGTCTGAAAACTCGATGTAGGTTTTCAGACGACCTTTCATGTTTGGACTGCGTATCGGTTTTGGCTGGTGCTGTATCCGTAGCGTGGGTTCTACCCACGAAGATAATTGACGGACAGGTCGTCTGAAATCTTGAATGGTTCGTGGGCATAGCCCACGCTACGCGGTCTGTTGGCAACATAAGTGCCGTAGCGTGGACTCCGTCCACGAAAACGATTAACACAAAGGTCGTCTGAAAACTCAAAAATCGGGTTTTCAGACGACCTTTATGTTTGAACTGCCTATCGGTTTTGGCTGGCTCGGTAGAAGGCGATGAGGCCGTTGGTAGAACTGTCGTGTTGCGGGTTACCGCGGTCGAGTTCGGGTTCGATGGTTTTGGCGAGTTCTTTACCGTATTCGACGCCCCATTGGTCGAAGGGGTTGATGCCCCAAATTGCGCCTTGGACGAAGGTGCGGTGTTCGTATGCCGCCATGAGCATGCCGAGGCGGCGGGGGTCGGTGGCGCTGAGGAGGAGGCTGTTACTCGGTTGGTTGCCGGGGAATTCTTTTTGCGGGGCGAGGCGTTCGCGTTCGGCTTTGGGCAGGTCGGCAAGTTCGGCGCGGGCTTCTTCGAGGGTTTTGCCTTTCATCAGGGCTTCGGCTTGGGCGAAGGCGTTGGCGACGGTGAAGCGGTGTTGGCGGTTGATGCCGTAGGCGGTGGTCATGGGGACGATGAAGTCGCAGGGGATGAGCCGTGTGCCTTGGTGGAGGAGTTGGAAATAGGCGTGCTGGCAGTTGACGCCTTCTTCGCCGAAGACGATGCCGCCTGTGGTGTGGGGAACGGGACGGCCGTCGGCAGTGCGGTTTTTGCCTAGGCTTTCCATGTCGAGCTGGTTGAGCCACGAGGGGAGGTGGCGCAGGTTGTGGCTGTATGGGACGGCGGTTTGTCCGTCGGCGTGCTGGAAGTTGTTGTACCAGATGCTGATGAGCGCCATGAGGACGGGGATGTTGCGGCGGTAGGGGGTCTGGAAGAAGTGGGTGTCCATGGCGTGCGCGCCGGCGAGGAGTTCGCGGAAGCGGTCTGTGCCGACGGTGACCATGACGGGCAGGCCGATGGTTGACCAGACGGAATAGCGTCCGCCGACCCAGTCGAACATGGCGAAGACGTTGTCGGGTGCGATGCCGAAGTTTCGGGCGGCGGCAACGTCGGAGGAGATGGCGCAGAAGTGGCGGTAGATGCCGGATTCGGGCAAACCTGCATCACGATACCAGGCGCGGGCGGCGTAGGCGTTGAGCAGGGTTTCGGGCGTGCGGAAGGATTTGCTGGCGATGCTGAATACGGTGGTTTCAGGTTTGAGGTGGGCGAGTGTGCGGCTGATGTCGGCGTCGTCTGAATTGCTGACGAAGTGGACGCGGATGTTTTGGCGGTAGGCTTTGAGGGCTTCTACGCACATTCTGGGGCCGAGGTCGGAGCCGCCTATGCCGATGTGGACGAAGTCGGTGATGGGTTTGTCGGTGATGCCTCTGTGGCTGCCGTTGTTGAGTGATTCGGCGAAGGCGAGGGCGCGGTCGAGTTCGCGGTGGATTTTGGGGAGGATGTTTTCGCCGTCAACGTAAACGGGCGCGGCATCAGGCGGCAGGCGCAAGGCGGTATGGAGGACGGCGCGGTGTTCGCTGAGGTTGATTTTTTCGCCGTTTTGCATGGCGTGCATCTGTCCGGCTAGGGGCGAGGCTTCGGCAAGGCTGCACAAGAGTTGCAAAGTGTCTTCGCCGAGGCGGTTTTTGCTGTAATCGAAGAGGAGGCCGTCGAGGGTTTCGTGCATATTGCCGAAGCGGTCGGGTTCGGCGGCGAAGCGGTCGCGCAGGTGGATGTGTTGTGTGTCGAGCCGGTGTTGTTCAAGGGCTTGCCATGCTTCGGTAAATGCGGTCATCAGGTTTCCTTCGGAATTGGGTTCGCCCCGCTCATTCGGCGGGATGTGATTCAGTTATAGATTGTCGTTGTGGTGATTGGTTCGATAGGGTGAATATTTATAGCGGATTAACTTTAAACCAGTACGGCGTTGCCTCTCCTTAGCTCAAAGAGAACGATT
>CAJZEA010000133.1:0-4818 GCA_915066515.1 uncultured Neisseria sp.
TACTGTCTGCGGCTTCGTCGCCTTGTCCTGATTTAAAGTTAATCCACTATAAATATTGTGGGCGCGGCGGGTTTGGTCGGATTGCTCCGCTTAAAAATAACCCGCCTTTTTGCGCTCTTCCATCGCTGCTTCCGACACGCGGTCGTCCATGCGTGTGGCGCTGCGCTCGGAGATGGTGGCTGCCGCGGTTTCGGCGATGATGTCTTCGGGCGTGGCGGCAGTGCTGGCGACGGGGCAGGTGCAGGAAATGTCGCCGACGGTACGGAAGCGCACGTCGCGGATTTGGGAAACTTCGCCTTCGCGTTTCGGCGTCAGCGGGGTAACGGGGACGAGCAGCCCGCCGCGTTCGACGACTTCGCGTTTGTGGCTGTAATAAATCGGCGGCAGCGCGAGGTTTTCGCGGGCGATGTATTGCCAGATGTCGAGTTCCGTCCAGTTCGAGATGGGGAACACGCGCATGTTTTCGCCGCTAAAGAGCCGCGTATTGTAGAGCGACCACAGTTCGGGACGCTGGCTTTTCGGGTCCCATTGTCCGAATTCGTCGCGGAACGAGAAAATCCGCTCTTTCGCCCGCGCTTTTTCCTCATCGCGCCGCGCGCCGCCCATCAGCGCGTCAAAGCCTTGTTCTTCAATGGTTTCCACCAGCGTCACCGCCTGCGCGGCGTTGCGCGAATCGGTTTCGCGGCGTAGGACGACCGTGCCTTTTTTGATGGAATCTTCGACGCTGCCGACCACCAGTTGCACGCCCGTGCGCGCGACGGTTTCATCGCGGAACTGAATCACTTCGGGGTAATTGTGTCCCGTATCGACATGCAGCAGCTTGAACGGCAACTTGAGCGGGCGGCCTTCGAGTTTGAACGCTTTGACCGCCAGCGCCAGCAAAACGACGGAATCTTTGCCGCCGGAAAACAGCAGCGCGGGATTTTTCGCTTCGGCAACGACTTCGCGGATGATGTAGATGGACTCGGCTTCGAGCCAGTCTAGGTGGTGGTTTTGAATAGACATATTGTTCTCTTTAGCAAAACTCGGATAGGCGGTACTCTAAAGAGGTCGTCTGAAAAACGGAAAGAATGGTTTGTTTGAAGCAAAGATGATTTCGTTATATTGGCGGGGTCGTCTGAAAAGGGATTGGCGTTTTCAGACGACCTTTTTGCCGCGCGGCAACGGAAACGGCACATATAGTGGATTAACTTTAAACCAGTACGGCGTTGCCTCGCCTTGCCGTACTATCTGCACTGTCTGCGGCTTCGTCGCCTTGTCCTGATTTAAATTTAATCCACCATATAACCAAATTCGATAAGATAAGCAAAAACCATTCTTTCCGCCGAAGCCTGCGGGATTTTAAGATGGGCGGCACGATAGCTTAATAAGAGAACACGCCATGAACCATTATCCCCTGTTTGCCGATTTGAACGGCCGCCCCGTCCTGCTGGCTGGTGCGGGCAAAGTGGCGGAACGCAAAGCCGAAAGCCTGTTGCAGGCAGGGGCTGCGGTCAGGGTTGTCGCCCGCGAACTCAATCCCGTTTTCCAAAAATGGGCGGAGGAAGGCAAAATCGAATGGCTGGGCAGCGAATTTCACGAGGACGACTTGGACGACGTGTTTTTCGCCGTCGCCGCCACCGACGATTACGCCTTCAACCGCCGCATTTTCCAAGCGGCGGAGCAGCGGGCGAAACTCTGCAACACTGTCGATACCGCGGATTTGTGTTCCTTCACCGTCCCCGCCGTCATTGACCGCAGCCCGCTCAAAATCGCTGTCTCCAGCGGCGCGACCGCCCCCGTTTTGGCGCGCAAGTGGCGGCAGATCATCGAAACGCTCATCCCGCTGCACACCGGTCAAATGGCGGCGCTCGCAGGCAAATGGCGCAACGCGGTCAAAGCCAAAATCAAAGGCACGGCAAACCGCCGCCGTTTTTGGGAAAACCTGTTCGACAGCCGCTTTAACGCGCTCGCCGCCCAAGGCAACCTCGATGCCGCCGAAGCAGAGCTTGCCGCGCAGCTTGACGGCTTCGGCGCGGCAAAAGGCGAAGTTGTCCTTGTCGGCGCAGGCCCCGGCGACGCAGGGCTGCTCACCTTGCACGCTTTGCAGGCGATACAGGCGGCGGATGTCGTGTTCCACGATGCCTTGGTTTCAGACGACGTCTTAAGCATGGTGCGCAAAGACGCGGACAAAATCAGCGTCGGCAAACGCGCAGGCTCGCACCACGTCCAACAAGAAGAAACCAACCGCCTCCTTGTCGAATACGCCCGCCAAGGTTTGCGCGTCGTCCGGCTCAAAGGCGGCGACCCCTTCGTTTTTGGGCGCGGCGGCGAAGAAGCCCAAGTCCTGCGGCAGGCAAACATCCCCTACCGCATCATCCCCGGCATCACCGCCGCACTGGGCGCGACCGCCTACGCAGGCATCCCCCTGACACACCGCGACTGCGCACAAAGCGCGCTCTTTGTTACCGGACACAGCAAACACGACGGCCACCAACCCGACTGGCGCACGCTCGCCCTGAGCAACCAAACACTGGTCGTCTATATGGGCACGCTCAAAGCCGCCGAAACCGCCGAAAAACTGATGGCACACGGACGCAGTGGCGACACACCCGTCGCCATCGTCTCCAACGGCACGCTTCCGCATCAGAGCGTCGTGACAGGTCGTCTGAAAAACCTGTCCGAGCTGGCAGAAAACGCCCCGCGCCCCGCGCTGATCGTTATCGGCGAAGTCGTTTCCCTGCGCGACGAATTGAAATGGTTTCAAGAAAACCCCGCGCAAAGCCGCCTTCACACGTTGCACGAACAAGCCGCCTGAAGCGTTGGTTTAAACCGTTTAAACAAACAAAAGGTCGTCTGAAAACCCCAATCCGGTTTTCAGACGACCTTTCTTGATTATGCTTTCACGGTCGGATGGTGTAAGATGCTGACGCAGCACGCAATCGCGTCAACAAACGCCTCCAACGGAGCGTGCGGCATGCCAAACAGAGATAGGGCAGAGAGCGGTCGAGCCATCAACCGGATGGATGCCGCTTTCCGTTTTTTCAAAAAAAGAAAGGATTTTCCTTGTCCAAACGCAACATTTTCCCCGTCGACAAATCTTTGGAGCAACCCGAACGCGTGATGCTGGTCGGGGTGATGTTGAGTGCGGATTATTCGGGCGCGAACGAAGTGCGCGAGCGGACTTTTCAGACGACCTTGGACGAGGCGGCGGAATTGGTCGCGGCAGCGGGCGGCGAGCTGGTGTTGCGGGAAACCGCCAAGCGCGACAAGGCGCATACGGCTTATTTCGTCGGCACGGGCAAGGCGGAGGAGCTGGCGGCGGCGGTGAAGCTGCACGACATCGGGTTGGCGGTGTTCAACCATGAATTGACGCCGACGCAGGAGCGCAATTTGGAGAAAATCCTGCAATGCCGCGTCCTCGACCGCGTGGGTTTGATTTTGGCGATTTTTGCCAAACGCGCCCAATCGCAGGAAGGTAAATTGCAGGTGGAGCTGGCGCAGTTGAACCATTTGAGCGGGCGGCTGGTGCGCGGCTACGGGCATTTGCAGAGCCAGAAGGGCGGTATCGGTCTGAAAGGACCGGGCGAGACGCAGTTGGAAACCGACCGCCGCTTGATCGGGCAGAAAATCACGGCGTTGAAAAAACAGTTGGCGCAAGTGAAAAAACAACGTGCCACGCGCCGCAAATCGCGGATGGAGGGTCGTCTGAAAACCTTTGCCATCGTCGGCTATACCAATGCGGGCAAATCCAGCCTGTTCAACCGTCTGACCAAGGCGGACGTGTTGGCGAAAGACCAGCTTTTTGCCACGCTGGATACGACGGCGCGGCGTTTGTTCCTGTCGCACGAGGCGGGCGTGATTCTGACGGATACGGTCGGTTTCGTCCGCGATTTGCCGCACAAGCTGGTGTCGGCGTTTTCGGCGACGCTTGAGGAAACGGCTTTGGCAGATGTGTTGCTGCACGTCGTCGATGCGTCCAATCCCGATTTCGAGCGGCAGATGGACGATGTGAATGTGGTTTTGGAGGAAATCGGCGCGCATGAAGTGCCGCAGCTTGTCGTGTACAACAAAATCGACCTGCTGCCGGAAGGCGTGCGCGATGCGGGCGTGTTGCGGGACAATTCGGGACGCGCCGTCGGCGTGAATATTTCGGTTGCGAAAAGTCTGGGCTTGGATGCTTTGCGTGAGGCGATGATTGAACGGGCGTTGGAAAACGGTGGCAAGAGGTCGTCTGAAAACTTTGAGTCCGAATAAAAACAAGGTGTTTTGACTGCCGTTGTTTCTCAATGGGAAGGACGGCGGGGCGGATTTTGATTTTCATCCATTGTTTGCATTGTTTGCCGCCGCGTGTTTCAAAAGGTCGTCTGAAAAAATAAAGGCCGTTTGGAAAACAAAGATAAATCAGGGAGGGTTTATCTTTATTCCAAACGGCCGTTTAAAAGGTTTCCCGCTTAGAGGGGGAGGAGGCGGCGTTTTTTCAAAACGTTTTCGTAAATCATCCATGCCGCCAAGCTCAGGTAGGCGACGCTGGACAGGATGCCGATAACGGCAAAAATAGGTAGCAGGCGGTCAATCATGATGTTTTCCCGAGTAAGAAGTTAATGAAAAATTTTGTGTAAAAGCGTAATGTTTTGTATTTTTTATTGTACTGTTTGTACGGAATATGCGTGTAGTATGCAGCTTCAAATCGAGTCGGTCAACAAAAATGTATGGTGTTTTTTAAAAAAGTTCCGTTTTTACATTAAAATAATCGGTAAATTCGACCGATATGCGGTATGGCAGGGCAACCGTTCGTCTATTGATAAACGGATATCTCGTTGAAAAATATAAATAAAT